>DAOWGR010000117.1 GCA_030637365.1 Elusimicrobiota bacterium | reverse complement strand
GGCAGACAGGAATTTACGCTCGGGCAAGGCATAACTCTTTCAGACGACAATCTGGGCTTTCCCGGCATAAGACTTGAATTTAATAAATTGTATAAGTCCGTAAAAGGCGATTTTTTCGCGTTTAGGCTGTGGAATGAAACTGGATTCTCCAAAATATTGGGGGCCAGCTTTTATCTGCCCTCCGATGAAGGATTATGGCAATTTTATTATTTTAAGAACAATGACGGCTCGCCCGCTCAGGAAAGCGGTTTTAATCTAAATGGCCGAACTAAAAACTTCACAGGCATAAGATATTTTCTCTCGCGCGGACACTTAAACTTTGACGGAGAATTTGTTAAACAATCGGGCAACGCGGCAAAAACGGTCGGGGGGAATATAAATTATCAAGGCCACGCCTTCATGATGAAGGGTTCTTGGCGGCAGAAAATGGGCTTTTTAGGCAAAGTTAAGGCAAGGCTGGCCTATGGAAAATCATCGGGAAATTCATCCGCCGTAACCGATACGGATAAAATGTTTTTGCCCGCATTCGGACATAAATATAAAGGGTTTGAACGGGATGGCTATGGCGCCATAATGGGCGCGAGCCTCTATGACACGATAAAAACTTCAAACACGGCAAATGGCTTGCCGGACGGCGTCAGCGGACTTAATATAATAAATTTCGGCATAGATTTTCCATATAAAAAATTGCTTCTCTCAATTGATTTTATGAAATTTAAAGCGGCGCAAAATACGACGGCGGATTCTCTGCAAATCGGCAGCGAACTGAATTTAAAAGCCGCCTACCCCATGAGTGAAAATCTTTCATTAAACGCGGTCTACGCGACTTTTACGCCTCAAGGGGTATACGCGCCCTTAACCGAAAAAACAAAATTGATATCCTTCTCCGTAATCGGAAAATTCTAAACACATAGCGTTTTATTGCGTTAATAGCGTTGCGAGTTATTAGCGTTTACGAATGTTTGCAAGCGCAAATTTCAAATATCTTCCATTCACTGATATTCAAAGTCGCTTACTTAATCTTAATCTGCCTTAATAACGAATAAAACGAAGATAATAGGGGGGAAATCCGATTGTCATCCTTAAGCTTGATTTCATAAGTGAAATTGGCATTTTCAAGGGGGCAAAACAGCCTTAATTAGGCATAAAGCATATGACAACAACCGAACAGAGTCAAAGCTCAAAACCCAAAAATCATATTCCTTAAATCTCTCTATAATTACAGGGAGTTTATGGTCTGCCCTATGAGCATATCCCGCGCTCCCACATGGCATTTATCAAGCATTATCAACAGACTTGCCAACATTGCCTGACATATGCTGGCATAAAACGGCATATCTTGACATATATTCAATTATAGGCTAAACTATTGGCGTATAATACGAGAAAGACATGGAGAACTACAAACTAAGAATAAAACACCCATCCGGGGCGGAATTTGAAGCCGAAGGCTCGGAAGACTTTGTATTAAGCGAAAAACGCGAATTCTTCAGCAAACTGCCTAACCATGAGCCGGCGGACAAACAGCCCATTGCCATCTCGCCAGACAAAGCCAATGTTCATGCTTTTTGGCAAAAGATAGTGGAAAACAAGGACAATAATCTATACATCCTGAAGGCAAAATCGCCGGAAATAAGCCCGGTTGAAGCATCCTTAATCATCATATCCGCCAGCCAAGCAAGCGGCCAAGCCGGTAAAATAAGCGCCATAAGCCTATCCAAATCCCTAAAAATATCCGGCTATGAGCCGGAAAGGCTGGACAGATTGCTGTCAAAAAAGATAAAACAGGGCGAAATAATCGCGTCAGGATCCAAAAGAAACCGCCTCTACAGGCTAACTCAAACCGGCTCGCAAAGCGCCTATCTCGCCATACAAAAACTAAAAAAAACCATAGAGAGCTAAGCTTCGGCAAAGCCGACGCAGGTCAAAGACACCAGGCGACAGACTAAAAAGCTTCAGGCAACAGGACAAAACGACAAGAAAAAAGCCTCTGCAACATCCCAAAAAGGCCATCAAGCGCCGTAAGCATCACCGCAAAACGCCCGGCAAAAACCCCGAATTCAAACAAAATCCATTCAACACCGATGCGACATGAAGCCATACGAAAATCGCGCTTACCGGAATTAAAATCAGGAAGCCGGCAAACCCCAAACCGCTCAAATCCAAAAATTACCACACAAAGACATGCCGAAATCATAATCCGGATTGATGTTTTTTTGCTATTATAGAACTCACGATAATATATATTATGTTAACTTATATGTTCCCCTTGATTGATTTACGAGACTTAAAATACTTATCATGGTTTTTTAAATTATCCTTATTTTTAAAGCATAATTTAAATAAATCTAATACAGATTTTAAGTTTTCATAATTAGCAATCTTGTTTTCACAAACATTCAACTATTTTTCAGTTTTTTGGATTCAAAAGCTCGAAAAGTCGGCAACTTTTATAAAACTTTAAGGAAAGCAAAAGTCAAATCTCCTCAATTTTGGCCGCGACAAAATACCATTAAAAGAAGCTTACTGCGCCACCGGATGAATCCCGAAGACTATAACCATTGCAAATATACAGGGATCCGGACAAAATGTCCAAAACAACGAATCTTCCGATTCATCAAATATCAGCCTCCGAGAATGTCCAAATTCAAATTTGGACATGGCAAAGCATGCCAACTCTCCAATTTAAAAAAGGCCGAAAATACCACAAAACATGTCCCCCCAAACAAGAATCTAAAACCCGGGAATTTATCGAAAACCACAAAATATCATCAAACGCAGCCAAAATCACCAATTTCCAAATAGGATTTGGAGGTACTAAACCATGCCAACTTTCCGATTTGGAAAGGGCCAAAAACACCATGAAAACGCTTAAGCATGGAAACGCCACAAAACACATGCTTTAAAAAACATCATTAAAGTTTGCCTTTAAAATAGCCGAAAAGTGGCCTGCTTTTTAATAAACTCAAAATACCATGAAAGGCCAAACAGATAAAAACAAATAAATCTCATAAAAAAACAAAAAAATAAATGCAACCAAAAGTCATTCTCGATAAAACCAAGAATTAAAAAACACCATGAAAGGCCAAAATCCGGCAGACATATGCGGAGGCTTTCATCTTAGGGTGTGGCAGACAAGAAAAACCTGCCTAAAAAGCAGCGGAAAATACCATTGATGACAAAACAGGTGAAAGAATAAATAAAACTCACAAAAAAACAAAAAATAAATGCTGTCAAAAGTCATTCTCGATAAAATCGGAAATTAAAAAACACCATGAAAGGCCAAAATCCGGCAGACATGTGCGGAGGCTTTCATCTTAGGGTGCGGCAGATAAGAAAAACACTCCAATAAAGAAGCTGAAAATACCATTAGCAGTATAAAGAAGGAAAGTTACA
The DNA here is from genome assembly GCA_030637365.1 of Elusimicrobiota bacterium. Classification (GTDB taxonomy): domain Bacteria; phylum Elusimicrobiota; class Elusimicrobia; order Elusimicrobiales; family UBA9959; genus JAKLQJ01. The sequence continues at coordinate 5,289 of DAOWGR010000117.1, read as the reverse complement.
GGCAAAACACCTAAAAACAAGGAACATCGGATTTTTGAGAAGTTACGGGGTATTATTGGGGTTTAGGTTCTGAAAAAAAAGCTGATAATCGTATTTCACCAATGAGAACTATCAATAATCGCTTAAAATAAGCCAAAAGTTGCATGATTTTACCAAATTGGGATAAACATCAGGAGTATAAGGCAGGTTATATGGAGATATGATTGTATTTATTTGGAATTAGCGGAGGTTTTAGGGTTATACGCTAACCCGAATGCCACCATTATATGCCCGCCTATAAGAAAAACAGGCGCGGCCACGGCATACAGGTTCTTTCCAAGAGGATCCACTTTGGACAATAGAATGTAGCCCGCTATTATTATGATTATCGCCGTAAATATTATTTTCCAGGCTATATTTCGGGTGGTATGAATGAATTTTAGGTTTTGCGAGGGCTTTTTCTCCATATCCGCGCGCTTATTGCCAATAAATCTCTTTTTTAAGCTTTTCTTGCCCATATGACGAAAACCTTGCCGCCCCTTTTAACGCCACGCGCAAAAGACAATATAAAGAGACAGTGGAGTTACTTATTTCTTTTTTCGCAATTTCAAGCGCGCCAACAGTCTTTCCTTTGAGAAATTTATAAACGCTTTAATATTTGAACTGCCTTCAGATTCATAAGCCTTCTCAAGAACTTTTACGCTCGTCTCATTGCCTATAAGCGCCATTATCGAAGCGGAGCCCTGTTTTATAAGCCGCTCTGAGGACTTTATAAGTTTATGAGCCGTATCAAGACCGCTATCATCGCTCATTTTCGCCAAAGCGTGCGCGGCTTCAATTTGAACGGCTTCTTCAGCGTCTTTAAGCATTTTTTTAAGAGTGAGCAAACTTTTCTCTTCTTTTATTTCACCCAAAGCTTTAGCAACTTCCCGACGGACATACATATCCTTGCTATCATAATATTCCGATACGCGCTTTACAGCTTTTACAGAGTGAATTCGCCCCAAAGTATTTATAACGGAACGGAGCGTATTAACATCTTTCTTTTCTAAAAATTCTATCAGCTTCCCCTCCGCCTTCTTATAGCGCAAAACCGCGATAGTTCTTATGGCGGCATGTCTGACGCCGGCGGATTTATCATCCATGGCTTTCACAAGAGATTCTCCCGCTTCCTTGCCGCCTATATAGGATAAAGATATGGCCGCCGTATGCCTGACACTCTCATTGGGATCATTTAAAAGAAGCTTGGAAATTTTCACAAGAGCCTTTTTTGCCCTTAAAAGCCCCAAGGAATCAATAGCGGCCGATCTTACGCTCGCGCTTTCATCTTTAAGAAGTTCCACTAAAGGATCTATGGCGCGGTTGTCGCGAAGCCGCGAAAACTCAACAGCCCCCCTTCTTCTTATAACGGGGTCGTCCGATTTAATCTTTTCAAGCGCCGATTCAAAAGGTTTTTTGGTTTTTACAACCGCTTTAGACGGAGTCTTATTTGTTTTTTTAGTTATCGCGGCTTTACTTTTAGCGGATGCTTTTTGAGAAACATTCTTCGTCCGCGTCGGAACTGCTCCATAAACGCTACCGGCGGAGAATAGAAATACGCATACGACAATATTCAAAATTATTTTTATTTTCATATTTAGAATTTTAGTATTTTCATTGTGGCCTTGCAATAGCATAAAAAGTCTTTAAGTCCGAGAAAGGCCGGGGAGTCGCAAACAAACGGCTAACAGCCATGCAAATCTTCTCCATTGCGTATTATAAAATTCTATCTTCCATTGTTCTTAAAACATCGGCCCCAAATAAAAATAGAATATTTTTCCGCCGTCACTGGCCCTGACGGCATAATCAAAACTTAAAATCATTTGAAAATTTTGAAGAATAAAAGTATGAAAATTCAAACCAAACCCAAATGATGTATCAAGACTGGAAGCGCCAAAATCGTTAATCTTGGAACTGTTTTCAAAACCATAGGCGGAATCCACGAAAACCTTAAGATATACCGATTTGAAATAAAAATCGGGAAACATATACCACATATAATAATTTAAATCGTCTATTATGGGAGTTCTTAATTCAAAATTACCCATTATTACATTAGGCGCTTCATTTGAAACCGAACTGCGCTGAAAGCCTCTCACTCCTCCCAAACCGCCAAAATCAAACGCGAGTTTATCTCTGCCCAAACTTATGCCGGTCAATGTTCGCGCGACAATCGCGCTTCGCTTGGATAATGGAAAATATTTGAGATTTTCCATAAAATAAATATCATATTTTTTATTTCCGCCGGCAAACTCATCCGCTTTAACATAACTGAGCTCAAGGCGATTGCCGCTATTTGCAACCAGATAAAGCCCTCTGACCGTATCTCTGACGAAAGAGGTTTGAACGGCCCTTGTTTTTGAAATTAACCTGTCGTTTATATCCACATATATGTTTCCGTCATTCTTGCGTATACCAGCCAGCTCCACTCTGTTATATCTGTCAAACGGATAAGACAGGCCCAAAACTTGTTTTGAATACCTTTTATCGTATTCAAGATTCAAACTATCGGTTGCGCCATCTAAAGCAAAGCCTGAAAAATACGCGAATAATTGCGGCCTGAATTTCGTGTACGAATAATTTATCTGGTAATTGAGATAATTGCTGCCTGAATTGTAAGTAAGAAAAAAACCCAGATTATTATAGCCCAGCATATCCGAAATTTGCCAATAATTCATCCAAAAAAGCCCGCCCGGAGATGAAAACATGAAAGCCGGATAAAATAAATCCGTTGACGGTTTAAATTTGACATCTTTATATGTTCCGCCGGCTTCTTTAATAACCGCGCTTTTCCGCCCGGAGCCCGAATCACTCATAAGGCCATAAGCAGGCTGCGGAACGATTTCCTGATAAAGAAAATTTCCAATATCCGCTTTAAAAATGTTCATATTACCGTGCCTGAATGAAGAGAAATAAACAAAGGAGCCGTCGCCGGAATATGCCGGCGCGAAGTTCCCCCCCCGCGTTCTTGTCATGCGATAAATTTTTCCGCTTTCCAAATCTTTTTTATAAATTTCAAATATATTATCCCCGTCGCTTATAAAAACAAGGCTTTTGCCGTCCGGAGAAAAAACAGGATCATATTGGTCGGCTTTAAGCTTAATTTCGCGGGAGATATTGCGCGCCATATCAACCACGCATATATCGCGTTCAAACAAGCCGTCCTTTTCAACTTCACAAGAATACGCCACCAAGTTGCCATCCGGAGAATACGCGGGCGATGACTCATCATCCTCATTATCGGTAAGACGATTAAGTTCGCTCAAAGAAATCTCCCGATTAAAAAATTCCGGATTAAACTTGATTTCGTAGATATCATTAAAGCCTTCGCGCATTCCGATAAACACGATTTTGGACGCGTCTGCGGAAAAAGAAGGCTGGCGCATTTCCATTAATTCGGGAACCCTGACGGAATAATTTTTTTTGGTTTTTATATTATAAAACCGGAGAGCTTCCCGATGATTTTTTTGGCCTGAGAAAACAAGCCATTTTCCATCGCGCGACATTGAAAGACTTTTTAATGTTTTTGAGAATCTTCCCGACGGAATATTTTCAATCCCCAAAGATATGGCTTTAATTGTTTTTTGTTTTCCGGTCAGAAGATTTTTAACGCATAGAGATACGGGATGACCTTTTTTAGTGGAAAAATAAGCCAATATATTTCCCTTAAAATCCACTTGAGCGCTTGTATTGAATTCCGGAATATCGTCTTTTTGTTTTGTAAGTTTTTGGCCATAGCGACCGGGTTCGGCCAAATTTTCATCATCTGCTTGTATCGCGTATTTAAGCTTGGTATATTCTCCAAATCTTCTGTCAAAATCAAAAATGTTTGAACCGATCAATTCTTTTAAAACCGAATTTATATCATAACGGCTTTTATAGAGCTCCAGCATTCGCGCCAATTTTTCTTTTCCGTATTGCTCGGCAAGAAACAGTATCGCTTCGGAGCTTTGCTTATAAGCCAATGTCATTTGATGCGGCTTTAAATGGCCGAAATGATTCATATAAAGCAGGTTTATAAGTTTATCGTCCATGGCGGCGTCGCGCACATACATTTGCTGAATCGCCATATCGCGCCGGCCTGTTTCATATTCGGCCATACCTTCCATCATCCATAAGGGATAAATGAATGTTTTTAAAATTCTGGCCGATTTCCAAAAACCGTCTATCAATACGCTAAACTGCACCTCATGGGTAAATTCATGGTCTATTAAATTATCCATCCAAGCTTTTGAACCGTCGCTCCACATCATAAACCTGTCTTTTAAAGGCTCGCTAATTCCGCCGGTTCCGTCCGAGATATGCGCGACACTCGTCTGTTGCATATCGTTTGAGCTTGCATAAAGAAAAAAAGGAACTCTTTTATCCAAAGAAGGATTTAAATCCGAGGAAATTTTTTGATAGGCTCTTTCAAGAGAAGCGGCCGCGTATTTAAGCCAGCCCTTGCTGTCTTTGTAATAATAGATGTCAAAATGTTCAGTGGAATAAATTTTCCAATCAAATTTTTTTACAATAACTCTATTACCCGCAGAAACTGCGCCGGCGTTAAATAAAAATATAGCTATTAGAAGACGGAGAGTAGTCATAACTGCGACTTGCCTGTCATTTCCGGGAACAATTTTCTATTACTCAGATTCTTTGGCGTTTTCCAGAATCTGTCCGAGAGTTAAAGAAGGAGTCTCTTTCATATAGCCCTGCATTCTCTTCCTGTCTTCTATTCCCTCAAATTTCTTAATTGATAAATTAAGCTGGCAATTGGAGGAATTAACTCCCACAACAACAGTTTTTATAATTTCATTTTCTTTGGGAACGCTTTTAAAGCCATATTCCGAAACAGACACACAACCGGCAATCTTGCCATTAACCTCAATTTTAGCCCCTTCTTCGCTTAAAGAAACAACTTTTCCCTTTACAACGGACTTATACGGAAATTTTCTTTTAATGATATCCACGGGATTTTGCGTAAGCTGCTTTATGCCAAATGAAATCTTTGAGGTTTCATGATCAATACGAAGAATCTTGCACTTTATTCTCTGGCCTCTTTTATAAGTCGCCATAGCTTCTTTTTGATTATTCCATGAAATATCCGAAATTCTGACAAAACCCTCAATCCCCTGAAAACGGACAAATAAACCTTCCTCCGCGCCTTTTGACACCACGGTTCTTACAACTCTCCCCGGATTTATTTCGGTAAAAATTTTCTTTTTTCTTTCTTTTTCATCTTCTTCAAGAACTTGTCTCCGCGAAATAATGAATTTTTTATCTTTCTCG
>DAOWGR010000070.1 GCA_030637365.1 Elusimicrobiota bacterium | reverse complement strand
TGACTTCCTACAAAAAGAGAAGCCCGTTTGATACTCTTACGGCGCTTTTGAGAAACGCCATGTCCAGACGGGGAATCTTAAATGACGGTTTTGTTCCCACACAAAGCGCCATACTTCCGGGTTCGCGGTATATAATTCTTGACGAAGCCGACCATCTCTGCTCGGTATTGAAGGTTAGAAGACCGGCTTTTGACAGAATCAAATTTATTGAAGCGATATTGTTCCATATCATCAACCAATAATATCGGATAACGATTCAAAACGCAAACCGACTTTAAAGAAATAATATTATTCGGGTTATTTAAATCAAGGCGTCCAAAGCTTCTTTCCATTCTTCAACGGATTTAAATCTTTTCTCGGGATCAGGTTCCAAAGTTTTGGCGATTAATGCGTCAATGCCGTTAGGCGCGGCGGGAGAGACGGAACTTACCGGCGTGTACAGTTTACGCTCTTTCTGATTATGAAAATCCGGTCCTTTAAAAGGTAAATCCCCGGTAAGAACTTCATAAAGGCAGACTCCGAGAGCGAAAACATCGCATTGTTTTCCGCTTGCCCCGCTATCCTGCTCCGGAGCCATATACGCGGGACTTCCGACAATCTCCGCGTTGGTCAATCTGGACATGGATTCCATGGCTTTTCTCGCCAGGCCAAAATCCATTACTTTAACAAAACCTTCCTCATCGTCTATCATAATATTGGAAAGCTTCAAATCTCTATGCACAATGTTTTTGGAATGAGCGTATATCAGCGCTTTTGAAACTTCGTCAAATATGCCCTTGCTTCTTTCAAAAGACATTCGCACTTCATCGCTAAGCATCATATCAAGAGTTCTGCCCGCTATATATTCAAAAACAAGATAAACATTTTCGTCTTCTTCAAAAATCGTGTATATCTCAACTATATTCGGATGGTGCAAAAGCGCGACCACTCTGGCTTCCTGCAAAAACCTTTGTTTCTCCCGCTCATTTACTCTAATCTCATCATTCATCTTTTTTATGGCGACTTTTCTTTCAAGGCTTTGATCCACCGCTTGATAAACGGTTCCCATCGCGCCCATGCCTATCTTTTTCTCTATCTTATACTTGCCGGAAGCCACGCCCTCGTAAAAAATATCGGGAGAAAGCTCATCAGGGAGAGCAACAACTCCGCCGGCGGGACTCTTTGCCAATTTTGATGAAGCCATATGAAAAAAAGCGAAACCTATAAGAAGACCGCCCGTTATCGTAAACGCCATAAGTATAAAAAATTTTCTTAGAGGGGAGCCGGATTCCGCTTTTGATATTTGAAATAAAGAATTATCATAAGTAAAACCCGGCACTCTTTTCGCGTATCGCGCCACCGCGTCTCTATAATGCGAATTGTAATTTTTTGAAAGCAGCGCGGCCTGCCTGTAATCCTGCAACATCCGTTTATAATCGCCCATTTTTTTATTCGCGTTCGCGCGATTGAACCACGCGTCGGCAAAATTTGGATTTAACTTTATCGCGGCCGTGGCGTCTCCGCCGGCCAAGCGGAAATTGCCTTTTTTATTCAATGCCCATGAACGAATATTCAACGCCTGAACATTGCCGGAATCTTTTTCAAGCGTTTGAGTGGCATCGCTTATCGCCTTGTCATAATGACCGAGAAAATTATTCGCTATCGCTCTTTCCAAATAAGCGTTCAGATTATTGCCGTCTTCCTTTATGGACATGGACGCGTATTTTACGGCATCGGAATAATCGCCCAAGCTGTTTTTAGCCGCGGCTTTTTTTAGAAATAATTTGGATTTGCCAAAATTAATCGAACGATTGTTTTTTTCCTTTAAATCTTTCTCCGTCAAAAGTTTTTCCGCCGATTTCAATTTATTTGACCTTTTAAAACTCTTATCGCCGGACAAATCAAGAACATCCTCTTTATTCGCGCTAATGGCGTTTTTCATGGCTTCAATGGAAGCTATGGTTTTTAAGTCCGGAGCTTCTTTATTGCTCGATATTAAAATTGATAAAATTCTGGCGGACTCATCCTGCGGATCAAGTTCCATCGCTCGTTTTACATCTTCAAGGGCGCCTTTTCTGTCTTCCAGATTGACTCTGGCCATAGCTCTCGCTTTATAAGCGTCCGTATTTTCAGGATTTACTTCTATCGCACTTGAAGCCGTCTCTTCAGCTTCCGTGAATTTTTTCAGCTCATTGTAATACTCGGAAATTGTCGCCAATACCGGAGAATTATCGGAAAATTGATTTTTAAGATTTTTCAAGTTCTTTACGGTGGTTTTGGGATTATTATTAAAATTCTCTCTAACACCCATAACGGTTTTAACCGTTCCGTTTGTAAATTCCCTACGCCTTTTTTTTCCATCCCGCGAACCGCGTCTTTTGCCGGGACGGCGCTTTTTAAGCATCACCTGTTCGGGCGCGATGCCAAAATCCATAAATCTTTCCGTTATATCTTCATACGCTTTCGGAGCTATTTTTTCCAGATCTCTCACACGCTCTATTGAAATTATAAGCTTTACTATACTGCCGACATTTTCACCGATAAAATCCTGAACCGTCAAAGCGTCCATTTTCGCGAATATTCTTAAAAGCGCCCGCGCTGAAACTATGGGACGGTCATTCACATTATCGCGAAATAAATAAAAATCTCTTCGGGAATTGTCAGCGGGCGAACCGGAATTAAGGTGGTCAAATTTATCATCGGCGATTAACTCTTGAGAAGAAATTATCCCGGCTCCCGAACTTTCTTCAACCAGGCCGATTTCGCCGCCATTAACGGCAAAAACTTCTTGAATAAAGAAAACGGAAAAATACGCCATACCGGACAAAAACAAAACCGCCCAGGTTTTTCTAATGAATTTTCTCATAAAAACACCCGTATAAATATCCCATTGCGATTAATAATAGCCGCGCCTTTATAGCTAATTATAGGATAAAATCTTATTATAGTTTTGTCAAGGGCAGTAAGGCCTTTTCAAGTCCCATCAAAGAACAGCTTTTAGGAATAGAAATAAGAAAGATATTGAGTAATTGAGCGTATTAAGGGAGCCCCTTAAAAACTTAATCTCTATTTTCTTAATCACTGTTTTCTTGCCTCTTACTTCTTGCTTCTGATTTCTAAAGACCGATGACTTACGACTTGAAAACTTAAGACTGTAAGTTGTTTAAGCAACTTACTTTAGCTTTAAAGGTTTTGCTCTGGCTTTTTTCGTCCAGTTAATTTCTTCATCGCTAATAAGCTCTGCTATAAGAGGAGCGGCAAGTTTTTCGGCTTTTTCTTTTTCAGATTTGCTTATTTTAGACGCCACCCTCCTAAATAATTTATCAAAACGAAGCTGATATTCTTTTTTAGTGAGCACGCATAACCATTTATAAGCCTGCGCCGGGTCAAATCTCACAACGCTTTTATTTGAATATTCACCAATTCCGGCATAAGCTTTGGCCAGATAAAACATGGCTAATGAACCGCCTTTTTCGGCTCCCTTGACAAGCCATTGCCCCGCTTCAAGGTAATTGCCGTTATCCTCATATATTCCCGAGATATAATGCGACGCGTCGGCGTCTCCCATCTCAAAAGCCTTGATAAACCATTTAAGCGCCTTTTTTTCATCCTTTTTAAAATGTCCGCCGCCGAGATAATACACTCTCGCGAGTTTAAGAGCGGGACTTGGAATATGCCCGCTTTCAGCCGCTTTTTGATACCATTTCGCCGCTTCAAAGTAATTTTTTTCAAAAATTTCGCCGTCGGCATAAATGTCGGCAAGTTTTTCCATTCCTTCGCTGCTGCCCAATTTAGCCGCTTTAAGATACCATTGAAAGGCTTTGTTTTCATTTTTGGAAACAAAATGGCCCAAGTTATACATATCGCCAAGATTAACATTAGCCGCCGAATTGTCCTTTTTAGCGGCCATTTTGAACCATTTGAAAGCTTTTTTATAATCGCGCGCCGCGCCCCCTATCCCGCGATAAAAAGCAATTCCCGCAAGATACCCTTTTTCGGCATCTCCCTTTTTTGCTTCTTCAATCCAATTCAGATATTTCCCGCCGGCAGTCCTTACAATGAATTTTTTAGATCGCGGACTCCCGCCGTTTCGCGCGCCGGGCGCGGACAAACCGCCGTCATCTTGAGCTAAAACGGACGGCATTAAACTCAATAGAAAGCCCAATAAAATTAAAAATCGTTTAATTATGAGGAAGCTCACGAATGTTTATCTCCCCTTGTTTAATTCAAAACAGGGTTTGTCGATAAAACCGTTAAAGAAAACCATTTCGCCGAATCTGAAATGGTTCCATGTATGATTATAATTAACGCTGACGGAAACACCCACTTCCGTGGGAATAAGAGGAATGCCGACTTTTCCGCTCATACCGGCGGAACCGCCCAAAGCGTCCGAACTGGTATTCTTTCCTTTGCGCATTTTTGCCTCTGAAACAAGCCAGCCTTTATTGGGATCTTTATCCAGCGTGCATGTTACTACGACTTCCATATCATATTGCGCTCTTTTTACGGTCTCCTGAAGAAAAACTTCGGGAAAAGCCGGAGTGGGAGGAACATCTATCATTCTCGCTCTGTGAGGATATATCTGATCTCCGCCATAACCGTATTCCAAGCTATAATCCGGAACTTTAGCCTTTACATCCTTTGTTTCCCATTTATCGCAAATATAGACGCTTCCGGTGGCAAAAGTAAATAAACCGCCAAACGGAAAGTAATTCCAATTATTGTATTTCCAACGAACACAGGTTTTATCTTGTATTTTCTTCCCGTTATCGTCATACAATTGAATCAACTGAGCGCCTTTAACAAGTTTTACATTATACAGAATTGACGGAAATGTAGCCTTTCCTTCGGCATAAAGCTGCTGACCTTGGCGCACAAATTTGAGCAATTCTCCAATCAACCTGTCATATTCTCTGCCCATTTTTTTCATATCCCTCAAAATTTCCTTAGCTCTTTCATTGCTTATGTTTCCATTCAGCTTAATCCAGCGATCTCTCGTATCTATCCGCATTCTATCAATCTTTCTGGCATTACTGAGATAATTTCTATACGGCACGGCAAATTCGCCGTAAATGGGTATTCTGCCGGGCCAGGCGTCATACTTAACCATTGTAAACTGAGAGCCGTAATTATTATAAAGTATTCTTCCCTGCTCTCTGCTATTGGAAAGAGAACCATCCGGCGTATTTACCAAAGCATCGGAACGAGTGTCTAAAATCCCTTCAAGACCGTCTTCTTTAATTCCCGAATTATCCTCAATTTCAACCTCAGACGCGCCGAAATTCTGATTGTTTTCATCCGCAATTTCAGGAGCATCCTTAATTTCGCCCGCCACATCGGAATTGTGATAGCAGATGAAAGCCGGATAATTATACGCGGCGTTTTTTCCTTTTCTGTCAACAATGATAAAAAAACCCTTTGAAGATATTTTGGGAACATGCAAATAAAAAATCCAATTGGATTTAGCGCTCTCTCCGCGATCGGCAAACTTGGACAGATCGAAAATTTTAATCTCCGAATCCCCCCTATTGATACGGGTTTTTAAAATTTCAACGGTTTTTTTTGCCACGGTTTTCGAAATCGGATTTTGGGACTCAGTGTCAAGTTCCGCATACGCTTTTTTAAGCGCCAATCGGTATAAGCTGTCCTTTTGAGTGTTGCTGACCGTTATGCTCTCGAAAGCTTTCCTTAAAGCCGACTTGAAAGGCATCCCCTTTCCAATTATCTTTTCTTGGTGATCGGTTTCCTGCTTTGAAATAAGAATATTAACCTTGCCAAAACCCATTTCCTCTAAAATCGCGTTGAAAGGCCGATGCGCCGTAAAATTAATATCCTTAGACTTAAATTTAGCTCCCGCGTCAAATGAACCATCGGACCATAATTCTGAATTCAATTGCCCCAAAGCTCCATATGAATAAGTGGAAGGATTGAAAAAAAATCCCGAAGTCAAAACGAGCAGTAAAGTCAGAACCCTTCTCATAAAGCCTCCAAAAAAAATGTTAAATCGCCTATAAAATCCGTTCTTGCCAATCCCTATCTAAAGTATAAGCGATGTTTGCAAAAATGGCAAGGGGCCGTAGGGGCAATGAATAAAGCTTTGAAGACCTATAAAAAAATAGGTCTTTTGGGCAATAACAAAGTCTCAGGTCACAAGCAAAAAATCAAAAAAATTTAAAACGATACAAAAATAAAACAGTGATTAGTTGGTTAGTGATTAAGTGATTAGTAACTTGCCACCTCTATGCCTGTGCTTTTCCCCTTTGTTAATTTCGTGCCGTTTCTTGTGACCTGCCGCCTGTAGCCTTGTTCCCTGTTGCCTGTAGTAAACTGCCTACGCAGTTTACTTTCCGCAGCACTTCTTATATTTTTTACCGCTGCCGCAAGAACACGGATCATTACGCCCTATTTTTGTGTCAGTTCTTTTGAATGTTTCAATTTTTTGATCTTCTCCGCCTTGAAGCGCCCGCGGATGTTTTTTCAGCCACTTTTTAACTTCACGATCATTATTCACATTCACTCCGTCTTTAAGCATTTTCCTATACACATCTATGATGATCTTTCTCATCTTCGGAGTTTTTGCCTGCGCTAATATTTCGGGCGAAATCTTATTAAGCTCTTCAACCAGTTCTTCATCCGTTTTTTCCCAAATCTCTTTTCCGGCGGCTTTATTGTCCTTTACCGTTTCACCCGCCCGCATACCAGCCGAACTGTCGCATTGCCGCGCTGTCGCGCCATTATCTGACGATAAAATTGATTTTTTTTCAAACTTTCCGCCTGAAACTCCGCTCTTAATTTTTGAAATCTTGTCTTTTAAAAAACCCCACACCATAATATATCTCCTTTAATAAAAGCAGGTTAAGGCTAAGATTAAGGTTAAGCGAAAATAATTCCACTACCCAATTCCCTTATTACCTTGCTTCTTCACGGCAGAGCAAGCTCTGCGGCTACAATTCTATTCTCATATCTACGCGTTTCTTGCTGCTTTCTACTCTATATCCTTCCTATTTCTTTTTCCAAAATCTTAATCGCCTTCTTAACCTTGATTAAAAAATCAGGCTCATCTGAAATTAAAAATCTTTTTGGATGCTTGCGCCATACTTCTTGAGTTCTTTTATCAAGTTCAAGCGCTTTCGCGTGACTCTCAATTCTAGTTGTTGAAAGCCTGTAAATATCCTGCTTAACCGGCGGACTGAGATGTATAACCAGATCATAACGATTAAGCTCCTCTTCCTCGGTTGATCCGATTAATTCAAAAAATCCCTTTCCGCCTTTGGGCCAATAAGCCATGCCGTCAAGAGTTCCTCTGTCGCAAAGAGCTATTTTTCGCGGTTCCATTGTAAAACTCAAATCCTCAAGCTCTCTAACAACATAATATATCGCTCTTTGAATATGCTTCATTGACGGCGAACCCGGCCTTCTTGGAAATCCGCCGCTATATAAAATAGTGGCCGCTTCAGGCACAGCGGCAACCTTATCTCCGAAATGCCTTAAAACAATTTCTATCAAAGATGTTTTTCCGCCCGAGGGCCCGCCGGTAAAGACTATCCTTTTGGGTTTTGGCATTAATTTACACTTTTTCCGTGGCCGCTTCTTTAAGAAAACACGCAAGCGCGATGGAATACAGTTTTGTTAAAGGAGAATCGGTTCTTGAAGGAAGTATAACGGGAAAATTAACTCCGCCAAGAATGGCCGCCGACTTGCATCCCTCTCCAAAAAAGGATAAACCTTTATAAATTATATTCGCGGAATTTAAATCCGGCATAAGAGCAATGTCAACTTCGCCCGGAATTTGAGCGTCTTTTATTCCTTTTTCTTGAGCCAACTCTTTTGAAAAGGTTATATAAACATCATAAGGTCCTTCAACAACTGCGTTTTTTATAAGACCTTCTTTATTCATTTTGACCAAAGTGTCGGCATCCATTGTGCTTTGTATTTTAGAATTAACTTTTTCAACGGGACAAACCACCGAAACCTTCGGCCTTTCAATCCCCAAATCACGCATAATAGCCACTGAATTATTTATTATTTTAACCTTTTCTTCAAGAGAAGGACTTATCATTATCGCCGCGTCCGTTACGGCAAAAAATTTATGATATTTGGAAAGTTCAAAAAGAACAAAATGACTTAACACCGATCCTTCTTTTACGGCGGCAATATCTTTTCTAAGTATGGCCTTCATATAAAACTTGGTATCAACATGACCCTTAACCAGAAAATCCCCTTTGCCTTGCCTGATAAGATCAACAGCGAGATTGCACATTTCAGCGGTGTCTGAAATATCAATTATTTCAAAATTTGAAATATTCAAACCGACTTTTTGAGCGACTTCCTCAATTTGAGATTTCGGTCCTATCAATACGCCGCCCGAAATTATCTTGCTGTCCACACCCATTTTGCACGCCTGCATAATTTCGGCATTATTGGCGCCCGGAATAACTATTCTATTGGTTTTTCCTTTTACCAATTCCAT
>DAOWGR010000103.1 GCA_030637365.1 Elusimicrobiota bacterium | reverse complement strand
TCCATAATAAACACAATTTCTCACTTCTTGATTTTGAAGTATTGTGCCACCTGTATTTAGTCTTTGAAAAATATGATAAGTACTTGTATCATCACTTTTAGGACTTATTTGATGAACTATTGTAGCTCGTAAAACAGAATCATCAAACCGTTTTCTATCAACCGACAATAAATCGGAGTATTTTTTCCCTTCCCATTTGGAGTGAACACCCCTTAGAAAAAACTCCTCATCTTTAATAGGAAACACTTCATCCCTAAATGCTCTACATGTAACTAATCGTTGTTGTCCGTCAATAGTTAATAAATTTCCAGTTTCTTTTTCTTTTGCTAAAAAAATACCTGGCACGGGTAAACCCAACAAAAAACTCTCAACTAGTTTGCTAGCCTGTCTTATATTCCAAACAAATCTTCTTTGAAAATTAGGGATAACAATCTCATCACTTTTCATCTTATCGTATAAGACAGATAGTGTGAAATCTGCACCGTAAGGAATAATTTCATAAGTAGATGTATCTTGATTTTCATCATCCGCTTCGGACTCAATTTTCTCAAATTCCTTATCTTCATCATAATAATTATTTTTCATAATTGTTCACCCCTATTAAATTAATCACAGCTATTATCTACAACCAGTAGTATACCAAATCTTAATTTACGCTATATTATGAAGCTTTCCTTATGTAGGTCGGATAAATCAAATTTGTTATTTAGGAATTTCATTATGCCGGCCTGTGGGTTATTCCGATGTATCTTAAATGGGGCGGGATATACTTCTCCTCCACCATAAAAATCAAAAAAAAGCGGGTGGCAGTAAGATTTGCCACTCAGGGATGTTCGGAAGCCGACTTGGGCTAATGGGAGGCTGAGAGACATAAGGGCGACCGCTCGGAGACCCTGGCCCTGATGGTAAACTTACTGACAGGACCCGCTGCGGCGAGTCTGAAACTTACAGGTTTTATATCATGCTTTCCTAACAGGTAAATATCGAAAGACCTCTAACCACACAGAATCAAACAAAATTTTATTTTTACCCCGCGGGTTTCTTCGAAAACCAGATTTAACCAACCCACGGGGTAAAAACAAGAAGTGAGCATAAAACTTTGCCACCGTATCCTAATTTACATTATTTTTACCCCGCAGGAGTCTTCTGAAATCACCGCACTAAGAAGTATTGCAGCCACCTACGGGGAAAAAGTGAAAGCAAACTTACTGACAGGACCCGCTAAATAAACTATTTACACACTTGTGACTGAAAAGACACTTACCGATTTTTTAATGGCCTAAAGTCCCTTGCGGGCATATAAAATTAAAAGTATGATTTAATAGATAGATAAATAACTGGAGGAGCGAATAAATGAAGAAAATAATTTTAATAGCCTTAACAATCTCATTGGCAGCGCCCTTATACGCGGGCGATATTGAAAATTTAGTTGCAAATGCGGATAAACAATTTATTGAAACAATCTCCCCCGAATCACTCAGCTTGAAAAACGAATTTTCAAAGGAAAACAATAACAATATCGCTCTTGCAGCCCTGTATAACAGACTTTTTCAACTGCAAGACAAGAAAAGAGAAATAGAACTCAAAAAATACAAAGAAACCAAAGTTCTTAAAAGCATTTGCGCAAAATTCAGAAAAGACCTCGGTAATTATTCCAACTATAATGATGATGAACTTTTAGAGATAGCGAATGACCCTGAACATCCGAATTATCCCGGCTTGCTTGAAACAGCGGCAAGAAAGGGCATGAAAGAAATAAGACTTGCCGGAGAAGAAATAGAATATTCGGATTTTACGCTTAAAAGAATAGACGATGATATCAAAAAAACCGAGATAATGATCAGCGAATTTTTAAATTCTCAAAATAACTCTAAAAACTAATACTCAATGTTAATAAGATCCAAACCTCGCGCCAATAAATATATCAGTATTCACGCGCATTTCTATCAGCCCCCCAGAGAAAACCCCTGGACGAATGAGGTGGACTTTCAGCCTTCGGCTTATCCCTTTGACAATTGGAATCAAAGAATAGCCCGGGAATGCTATATTCCGAATTTATACGCTCAGATAAAAGACAATCATAATAGCGTGCTGGAAACCGTAAATAATTATGAATTTCTGAATTTTAATTTCGGCCCCACCCTTTTAAGCTGGCTTGAAAAAGACTATCCGTATTATTACAAGAAGATAATCGCGTCAATAAAAAAATCGCATAAAGAAAAAGGCGATTTAAACGCCATAGCTCAAATATATAATCATATAATCATGCCTTTGGCCTCTTTTAACGATCAGCGCGCGCAATTAATATGGGGTCTGAAGGATTTTAAATATCGTTTCGGCTTTGAGCCCGAATCGGTATGGCTGCCCGAAACGGCGGCGAGTAAAGAAACTTTAAAATTACTGATAGACCAAAAAATTAAATACATCATTTTATCTCCTCATCAAGCGGAAAAAACCAAGTTGATTGAGTCCAAAAAATGGATGGATGTCTCAAAAGGCAACATAGACCCCAAAAAGCCTTATGTGTGGCGCGATAAAGATAATAAAGGCCATAGTATTAAAAACAGGGAAATCGCCGTTTTTTTCTATGACGCGGGAATATCGGAAGCTCTGGCCTTTGAAGATATCACCGACCACTCGGCGATATTGGCCGACAGGGCTCTTGCCTGTTATAATGATAAATCGCATGAAGATCAGCTTTTACTGATAGCTTCCGACGGCGAAACTTACGGCCATCACCATAAATTCAGCGATATGACTTTGGCGCACGCTTTTAAACATGAATTTAAAGACCGTTCAATAAAACCCGTGAGTTTGGCTTCTTATCTTAAAACCCATACCCCAAAACATGAAGTTGAAATTAAAGAAGGACCTGACGGCGAAGGAACTTCATGGAGCTGCGCGCACGGAGTACGGCGCTGGAAAGGCGGCTGCGACTGCGGAAAAGACGGAAATCCTCATCATTGGAGAAAGCCCTTTAGAGACGCTTTAAATTGGCTCAGAGACGCTCTTCTTGAAATTTATCAACAAGAAGGCCTCAAACTTTTTAAAGATATCTGGCAAGCCCGAGAAAACTATATAGAACCTTTGACAAACCGGGATAAACGCGTTTTAAACGAATTTCTTTCCGTCAATTTAAAGGAAAATTTAACAAAAGAGGATATAAACAAAGCGTTAAATCTGTTGGAAATGCAAAAATACGCCATGTACATGTTCACAAGCTGCGCCTGGTTTTTCTCGGACATATCGCGAATTGAAGCCGTTCAAAATTTAAAATATGCCGCCAAAGCGATTGAAATAGCGCAAAAACTGGGATTCAAAGATTTGGAAAACGGTTTTTTAAACCTTCTTAAGCTTGCCCCTTCCAATCACCCCCAATTAAAAACCGGAGCCGAAATTTATCAAAATCTTGCCATAAGCGACAGGCTTTCGTTTGAACTTGTTATTTACGGACATTTAATTGAATTGTTTCATTTCCCCCAAACACATTATGAAAACGCGGAAAATGAACGCCACGCGTTAAGATATTTTTATAAAATGGAAATTGAAAAACAAGAAACCGCCGATTCGGACAAATTAAAACTGATAAGCGGCATCATAAAATCAAAAAACATTATTACTAAAGAATATCATGAATACGCTTTCGCTTATTTTTCCGAAAAAAAAGAAATGCCGTTTATATGCTTAACATCAAAAGAACCCGGGGAAAGATTGGAAATCGCGCGGAAAAACCTTTCTTCAATGGAAAATATAAATAAAGAAAAAGCGATAATTGAAATTGAAAAAATCTTCGCGGAGAAAACAATCACATTTCAAGATCTGCCATTCAATGAGAAAACTACTATCATAAAAAAAATCGTCCGCTCCATAAAATCGGACAATAGCCGAGAATCTTTCAAGATATTTAAAAGCTATATGGGGCTTTTTGAAAAAAACAAGGATTTGGGTTCAACATTATTCAGTGGCTTAAGGGAGAGATTCGCTCTTATTCAAAAGAAATCATAGAAATTTTGATTGACGATTATATTAAAACAAAAAATCCGGATGTCTTAAATGAACTGCGAAGCGCGGCGAGGAAAATCAAACTCCATAAAATAGAACCTGATATAAACGGGCAAGAAAATCCTCTTATAAAAGAAATATTCGAAAGCATTCCGAACATACAACAAGAAGGATTTAATAAGCTTTCGGAAATCGCCAAAATCGCCCAAGATTTAAATTACGATAATGTTTTATTCCATATACATAATATCTTAAGCGATATTGAAAAAAGAAGCAGGAAATCAGAAGCAAGAAGCCAGATATAAAAAAAACAGCAACAACAAAAAGCTGTTAAACTTTCGCCGCGCTTTTGTATACCTCTTCCAAGGTTTTGGTCAGATAAACCCTATAATCGATATGGGGGAAAATATTATCCTTTGATTCAATTTCATTCAAGAAATTTTCTTCTATTCTATTTCCCATTATTTGCTCATAAAGAGACATAAACCGATGCGTATGAGTTATAAATCTCTTGGTTGAATATGACTTGGCGGTTCCGACCGTCATTAAAAATGCCCAATCGGACGACATGGCGAGAACAAGCTCTCTGGAACATTGATTAAGAGCTCGCTTTAAAATTCCGTCGGCATCGGGGAAACGATTGGCCATATCAACCATTCTGTCCGCCGCCTTATGCAAATGCCTGTACATCCAATCATTGCTCTCATTGAGCCAAACTTCATTATAACCCTTATCGCCCCATGAAGACATTGAAGGCTGGACTATTTGATTATCGGGATGAAGCGACAAATATTCGCTCGGGGTAATCAGCTTCACGCTGTCTTGGTCATAGTGAACTTTTTTGAAAAAATATTCTATAAAATCGGTGCCTTCATACCACCAATGCCCGAAAAGTTCGGCGTCAAACATGGAAACCAAAATGGGTTTTTTGCCGAGAAAACCGTTAAGATGTTCAATCTGCCTTTCGCGATTAAACAAAAAATTACCCGCGTGCATGGCGGCAACTTCTCTGGCCTCTTTGGGATAATAAGGCTCCTTTTCATTTAAAGCCACTTTACCCGTTATTTTATGGTACTTAAAACCGATATTCCTTCTTACTCCGTCGGAATGCAAATACGGCTTTATATAATCATAATCCAAATCATAGCCGAGATCGCGATAAAATTCTCTATATCTATTATCTCCGGGATAGCCTATATCCGCGCTCCATACCTGATGGGCGCTTTCCATATCGCGGCCGAACGCCGCCACTCCGCTCGGACAATAAACCGGAGCGTAAACGCCGTATCTCGGCCTCGGACTGCCATAAATAATGCCGTGAGTTTCAAGGAAAAAATATCTCAAGCCATTTGCTTTAAGAAGTTCGTCATCGCCCGGATTATAAGCGCATTCGGCAAGCCATATCCCCCTGGGACTTCTGTCAAAATGTCTTTTATAATCGTCAACGGCGATTTTAATCTGAGCGCAAACGGCCTCTTTTTTTATTTCAAGCGGCAGAAAACCGTGGGTGGCGCAACAGGTTATAATTTCAAGCTTGCCCATATCCTGAAATTTTTTAAAACCTTCCAAAATATTGCCGTGATAATAATTGTCAAAAAGCTCGCGCAGCCTTTTGCATTTTCTATCATACATCTTGGCGGCTTCGCTAAACTTGGTATCGCGAGTTCTGACAATTTCTTTTTCGGCGAGTTCTATTCTCTGATACAAATATCTTCTGAAACGCTTTATCAGCAAATCATCCGTCATCATGGCGCATAAAGGCGGCGTTAGAGACATCGTTATTCTGAAATCCACGCCTTCGCCGGTAAGCCTTTCATAAACATCAAGCAAAGGCAAATAAGTTTCGCACATCGCTTCAAAAAACCAATCTTCCTCAAGAAAATCCTCATATTCGGGATGCCGTATAAAAGGAAGATGCGCGTGCAATACCAAAGCAAAATAGCCTTTTTCTTTATTTTCCATCATTTTTAGTCGCTCTTGACACTTTAATTTCAATTTCGCGTTTTTCACTTCCGTCCGCAGACAGAGCTTTTATGGGCAAATCGGTATTTCCCTCTTCCAAAGCGAATCTCATGGAAAAAGTTCCGTCAGGATTCAATTTTACTTTTCTGCCGGATACGACAACGCTCGCGTCGGGCTGAGTGGCGCCGTAAAGAATAAGCTCGCAATCGGCAACAAGCCAAAAACCCTTATCTTCCGGTTTTTCCTTTTTCTGAGAGCTGAGAGAACTCGCGCCCCATGACGCGGACCTTGAAAATACGGATCTAAGCATTTCCCATCTCTGAGCCAAAGATTTCGCCACCTCTCCGGAGCCTTTGCCGATATATTCAACACCCGAAAGCTGAAGAAGCTTTTCAAAATCCCCTGAAATGGACATCCACTTTTCATCGGTAATTTCGGAAACTTTTCCACTCGGCAGATTTACGCGATTGGTTTTTACCACGCAAACAAAACTGCCATCGGGCAAAACCAAGCCAAGTTCGCAAAAATAAGATTTCCCTCCTTCTTGAACATTAACATACCAGTTGCGGGCGTCAAACATTATTTGCATGTCAAAATATTTATTTCGGGAACCATCGCCCGCGTCGTAAACTCTTATGACCTGCCTGGCTTTCTCAAAGACATCATTACCGTAATTTTCGCGCAACTCGGCAATGGATTTTTCATTTATTTCCCAATAAACATACATCCAATTGGGATCTCTGGCAAGCAAAACGGCTTCAGTATCGCCATATCCACGCGGAAGCGATTTTAAATTTTCACTGCTTAATCCTTCTATCTTATCTTTATCAATATGTCCTGAGGACGTCATTATTATTCTCCTTTAATTGATTAACTCCAATTTAAGGGGCGCAAAACAAACTCACTATGGTTACAAATTATAATTCCCCCGTGAAACTGTTTATATTATACTAAAAAAACGGGAAAGCGTTCAAAAAAAATCGGCAAATACGATTTTAATCCATGCCATCCATTGCTTTATATTCATCTTCTTGGAAATCCTCGGGAGACGGCTCGGTCGCATCCAAATAAAAAGAGTCAAATTTGGACTGATACGCTTTTATGATAAAAGAGTCATTAATAAATATCATGTTCTCAAAGGAATTGACATTGCCGTTAATACTCCAGTTAAACGAACCGGTTTGAAGAATCTTTCCGTCTAAAATCACATACTTATTGTGCATGGCGCCTTTTTCCGTTCTGCCTTTGCGCCATTTAATTTCCACGCCATTCTTATATATGCGCTCGGCGGCCCATGAACTTTTACCCATATCTCTATCCGTCATAAATCTTACTTTAACGCCTCTGTTTTTAGCGTCAATTACGGCATCCGCGAGAATTCTTGAAGAAAATGTGAATGTCACGGCGTCTACCGTTTTCTTGGCCGCGCCTATCATCTCCGCCAATCTTTCTTCACTGCCTGAACCGGGTGAAAAAATATAAGCCGGTATTTCCAAACCGTTAAACTTCATTACAGGCTTTTCATCTTGAGGAGGCGCGCCAAAATGACCCACGGGAAACGGATCCTGCGGTCCCTGCTCCAAGGTATTTGCATGAGCCCACATCCAATTCCAATACGCGGCATAGCCCTTGATATGTTTGGGACGCCTGGTAACAAGCATATTCTCATGATTATAGAAGGTCGCGCTGAATGTCCAGTTATACGAACCGGTTGTGACCATCTCATTGTCAAATATGCCGATTTTGTTATGCATAACGCCATAATCTCTTGTGCCGCGCAATGTTCTTATTTCAATGCCCGCTTCAATCAATTTTTTAATTTGAGTGGATTTTTTTGGATAAACATGGAATTGATCCAATAACATTCTGACCTTAACGCCTCTGTCTCTGGCCGCTATAATGGCTGCCGGCATTTCTCTAAGAGTAATGCTGTAAATCGCGATATCAACGGATCTTTGCGAAGCGTTTATCGCGTCAACCGTAAGGGTATTCAAATAACTGAATGCGTAATCCGGGAAAGAAGAAAAATCTCCTTTAGCTTTAAGCGGAGCAAGAGTATAATGCGTTTCGCCAATGGAATCTTTAACCATATCCCGCGATATGGCAACATTAAAATTGCTCCTGAGAATGCTGTTTGAATAAAATGAGGAAAATTCTTCAAAGGTTTGAACACTTGAGCCCTTTAAGGCATGTTCTTCAGAATAAGAGTGAACTGAAGAAAATGAAAGCAGACTGATAATACATATAATAATCAAAGGAGTTTTCTTTATCATATACATATATTAATCGGTTTAGCGCCTGCCTGCAAGAACTCTTTGGCCTATCTCAATATAGGTCTTTAGACCTATACAAAAACATTGCTGATTCTTGCGTTAACAATGTAAAGCATTTTAATGTCTCGAGATCTTGGAGTCTGAAAATCCGTGTAGTTTTATATCCGTTTCTGTCCCTGTGACTGGTGACCTGTAACCGGCAACTTATGACCGGCGGCTGCCGGTCATAACTTAAACATGGCGCTAAGCCGGCTCTTAGACACCTCGCTTATTTCATAAGCGCGGCAAATATTATCGGCGTTTAAACCTTCTTCAACTCTGCCGAAAAACATCTGCTTTCCCTTATTCAACAGCAATGCTTTATTGGCGTAAAACGAAACAAGATTTATATCATGCGAGGCCGTTATAATGGTGATTTTCTTATCCTCGCGCATTTTATTGAGCAAACCGAATATTTCCATCTTATACCTAATATCCAAATGAGAAGTGGGCTCATCCAAAACAAGTATTTTCGGATTTTGAACCAATGCCTGCGCTATAAAAACAAGTTGTTTCTCTCCGCTTGAAAGAGAATTAATGTTTCGCTCGGCCAAATGGCTGATGCGCATACTTTCAAGTATTTCACAAGTCAGCGATTTGTCTTTACTCCGGTAATCCTCCCACCATTTAAGATATGGAGCGCGCCCCATAATCACGATTTCCGAAACTGAAAAATTATAAGGCGTATATATATCGCAAGGAACATAAGAAAAAATTTTAGCGTATTGCGAACTTTCATAATTTCCAATATAATGCCCGTTAACAATCAACCTGCCGGACCGGAGCTCATTAATTCCGGCAAGAATTTTCAATAATGTGGATTTCCCCGAACCATTGGGGCCCAAAACGGCTAAAAAATCAGATTCGTTGACTTTAAAATTTATATTATCCAACGCCTTCGCGCCATTATATTTGAAATCCATGTTTTCAGCCCTGATGATTTCCATAATTATCAAACCTTTTTCCTGTTTTTCAAAAGAAGCCATAAAAAAAACGGAGCTCCCACCAGAGCGGTTATAATGCCAATCGGAATCTCGCTTGGAGCGATAATGGTTCTGGCAAAAGCGTCGGTGGCGATTAAAAATATGCTTCCGCCTATGGCTGAAGCAAGTATGAGCTTAAAATGAGAAGGACCGATAAGCATTCTCGCCACATGCGGCACCACCAATCCGACAAAACCTATGGTGCCTGAAATTGAAACCGCGCCGGCTGTAATCAATGAAGCTATCGCAAAATAGATTATTTTGTATTTTTCGGCGTTTATGCCCAAATGAACGGCTTTTTCTTCACCGAGAGAAAAAATATCCAATTGCCTTGAAAGAACCAAAGCCAAAGCGATTCCAAAAAAAACCAACACAGCGACAATCATAAGCAACACTTTATCCGTTTCATAAAGCCCGCCCATCATAAAGAAAATTATATTCAGAGCGCTTTCACGGCGCAAACTCAAAAAAAGCAAAACCAAAGCGGATAAAAAAGAGCTTATGATAACCCCCGCCAAAATAAGATCAACATTTGAAACTTGCTTTTTATGTTTCGCGAAATTATAAGCTATGATGGTTGCCCCCAAAGCGCTTGCCGCGATGAGAATATAAAAAAGAACGGAAGTTTGATTTAAACCGATAATTTGAGCTAAAAC
>DAOWGR010000153.1 GCA_030637365.1 Elusimicrobiota bacterium | reverse complement strand
TGACTTTTATTGTAAAAGATACAGAATCATCATGGGAAAGCTTTTCTCTTTTGTCAAAAGAAATGGCAAAAAAATCGGAAAATTTCCTTCTCACCACGGTGGATTCTTTTTACAAACCGAAAGAAATTAAAAATCTCATAAACAAACAGATTGAAACACAAGCTAACCTTGTCCTTGGCATAACGGACAAAGTTCACGATGAGAAACCTCTTTGGTCGGATATTGAACCATCCGGCAGAATCGTAAACATAGGCCATTCCTGCCTGCAAAAAAAATATATCACATCGGGATTGTATTTAGTCACAAAAACCCTTGCCGATGAAATGCCGGCGGCGGAAACATTTCCGGCTTTGAGATATTATCTCGCAAACCTTGTTTTGCGAAATAAAAAAATCTGGTCGCATAAAATTTCAGCGAGCGTGGATGTTGACGACGCGAACGACATAATTCTCGCGGAAGAATTTATTGACAAATACCTGTCGCTTTAAGGTTCTGTGGTAAAATTAATTAGCCATTTGGCTGACTAATTTTTTAGTGAAACAAGGAACGAAGAGTGAGCATACTCTTGCGGTCTGTAAGCGATGAGTGACGCAGTTGCAGCCAAAAATTAGCCAGCTCCTTGGAGAAGCTCGTCTTTTGTTGATTTCTTCGTTGCTTTTCATTCGCAGGCAACAAGCCTTCTCATTCATCGCGCCTTGAACTCAAGGCTATGCCGGGTGTCGTATTAGGGAGCTATGCTCATCAGACGACCAACTTAAATCTGAGCTTCCAAATGACTAAGTAATTTTACCACAGAACCTACCCGCGCAATTTGACATATTCAGTCCGTAAATGATGAAATTAATATATATTGCCGTATTATATTATAAAGAAACCTCAAACAACACGGCTGCAAAATATTCGCATTGTTAGGAGAAAAGATTTATGAGTTTTAAATGCCTCGGGATTTTCCGTGAAAAAACAAATTCCCCAAATAGAGAAAACGACGATACCCTGATACTTAAAGGAGTAACCGAAGAATTATCCGGCCTCGGCGCTGAAACTCATTTGATAGAACCTGAAAACATAGATCTCATTAATCCTGAGGAATGGGATATTATCCTGCCAATGTGTGAAAATCGCCCCAATATTTTAAAACTCGCGAAATGGAAAAACAACTGTCTTGTAAACCCCGTAAACTCGGTTCTGAATTGTTATCGCGATACAATGACCGATATTCTGCAAAAAGAATCTTCTCGCTTCTATCCAAAAACGGAAAAAAGACTTGTGGAAAATCTTCCCGGGGACGGTCCGCCGCCTTTTTTTACCGAAAAAGGCTGCTGGATAAAAAGAGGAGATGTTCACAATACCTGCACTCATGATGTCCATTTCATTAAAGATTGGAATGATTGCGAAAAAGTAAAAACGGATTTTGAGTCCAGAGACATAAAATCAATTGTCGCGCAGGATCATATTCCGGGAGACTTGATAAAATTTTACGGCATCGGGCCTTATAAATGGTTTGATTGGTTTTACCACGCGCCCCAAGAGCTTTCAAATTTTAAATTTGATTTAAAAGATTTGGAACAAGCCGCCGGAGAAACCGCCAAATCCATGGGACTTGAAGTTTACGGCGGCGACGCGATAATAACGCCGGAAAGTAAAATTTATATCATAGATATAAACAGTTGGCCAAGCTTCGCCAGAGTAAGAGATGAGGCTAAAATTCACATAGCCCAACATATTTATTCAAAAAAAGCCGTAGAAGTCACAGGAGATAAAAAATGAAAACAACCGAAAAAATTTCAAACCATCAACAAAAAAACGCTTTTGAAGCCGGGCCGAAATCAAAAGCCATTTTTAAAGACGAGCAAAAATATATAGCCCCCGGCGTTCAAAGCATAGCCCTTTTTTCCGAGCTCGTAATGGAAAAAGGAGAAGGCGCGACTTTTATTGACGCGGACGGAAACAAATATATAGATATGTACGCGGGTGTCGGAGTGGCAAGCCTTGGACATGGCCACCCTAAATACGCCAAAGCCATAAGCGACCAGGTTGCAAAAATAAATACGGGCAGCTTTACCACAAAACACAGAAGAGATTACTGCAAAACAATCAGTGAAGTCGCTCCCGGAAATTTAAACAGAATACAGCTTTATTCAAGCGGAGCGGAAGCGGTTGAAGCGGCAATAAGACTCGCGAAAAGCTATACGAAAAACAATGAAATTGTGGGTTTTTGGGGTGGCTTCCACGGAAAGACCGGCTCGGTAATAGGCTTGCTTGACACCTTTAAAAGAGAAATGGGGCCCATAATGAGCGGAGTTCACAGCGTGCCGTACGCTTATTGCTATCAATGCCCCTTTAAAATGAAACTTTCAAATTGCAATCTTTTTTGCGCTGATTACATAAAAAAAGCCCTTAAACAAGCCAGCGCCGGACGCATAGCCGCCTTCCTTATAGAGCCGATTCAGGGAACAAACGGAAATGTGGTTCCTCCTCCCGGATTTCTTAAAGCCGTTTGGGAAATAGCCAAAGAAGAAGGCGCTCTTATTATAGCCGATGAAATGATCAGCGGTTTCGGAAGAACCGGCAAGATGTTTGCCGTTGAACATGAAGACTTAATTCCCGATATAATAACCGTGGGCAAAGGCATGGGAAACGGCTTTCCCGTAAGCGGACTTATCTCATCCGATGAAATAATAAACGCCAAGCCTTTTTCAAATCCAAGCGGAAGCTCTTCAAGCTATGGCGGAAATCCTCTGGCGGCCGCGGCTACAAATACAACCTTAAACACCATCATAGAAGACAAGCTTGTGGAACATTCAAAAACACTCGGCGAATTTATGATGAATAAATTAAGAACTATGCAGGAAAAATACCGCTTTATCGGCGATGTGCGAGGAAGAGGAATGATGATAGGAGTGGAACTTGTAAAAGACAGAGAAACCAGAGAAAACTTGGACAAACATATTACGCGCGCTCTTTTTGACGAATGCCTCAAAAGAGGAGTAATGTCTATGTGTTACTCTCATTCCATAAGAATAAATCCTCCTCTTGTAATAACAAAAGAGCAAGCCGAAGAAGCTCTTGATATATTGGATGAGTCTTTCGGCATAATAGCCAAAAGGTTTAATCTGAATTAATTATGCAAAACTCAAAATTAAAAGGCGCGATTATCGGTTTCGGCGAAGTGGTAAAAAAAGCCCATGTTCCGGCTTTTTTAAACCACAAAGAGCGTTTTGAAATTCGCGCCATAGTTGACATCAATCGGGAAACCTTAAACCAAGCCAAAAAATATTTTCCTCAAGCCGCAAGATATTCTTCACTTGAAAAACTCCTTAACAAAGAAAAAAATCTTGATTTCGCAGATATAGCCAGCCCTCCGATGCTTCACGCCAAGCTCATTAATCAA
Source organism: Elusimicrobiota bacterium (assembly GCA_030637365.1). Classification (GTDB taxonomy): domain Bacteria; phylum Elusimicrobiota; class Elusimicrobia; order Elusimicrobiales; family UBA9959; genus JAKLQJ01. The sequence continues at coordinate 2,313 of DAOWGR010000153.1, read as the reverse complement.
GCTCTTGCCGCGAATATTCATGTATTATGCGAGAAACCTCTTGTGCTTGACACTAAAGATTTTGCCCAAATAAAGAAACTCTCTGAAGAAAAAAATCTGTGCTTATTCACCGCGCATAATTGGAAAAACTCCCCGCAAATGCTCAAAATAAAAAAACTGTTGGATTCCGGTATTCTTGGAAATATTCACTATGGAGAATTTCACACACTGAGACAAAGGCCGTCCATAAGCTCGCTTAAGGGCTGGCGCAAGGACCCTAAACTTTCGGGCGGCGGCATACTCATTGATCATGGCTGGCATGTTTTCTATCTCTTGCTGAATATGATGCGCAAAAACCCCTTCTCCATATCGGCCAAGCTTGAAATGTCCCAAGAGGAAAATCCGGTAGACGAAATCGCCAACTGCAAAATACATTTTGATAAAGCGAGCGCGGTCATACACCTGTCATGGAAAAGCCCCGTAAGAAAAAACACCGCCGCCATTTACGGCGATAAAGGCCTGCTGCTGTTCAATGACAATAGTATAATTATTGAGAATCAAAACGGCAAAGAAGAAATAAAATTTGAAACAGGATTATCTCAAGGCTCCGCTCATCCCGAATGGATGACATCGCTTTTAAGCGATTTCCTTGAAGAATTGGATAACCCCGAAAAACGCGGACTGAATTTAAAAGAAGCCGAAATGTGTTTAAAACTCATAAAAGGCTCTTTAAAATCAAACGCCAATAATTATTCCGCCATTGAAATTAATTAAAGAACTTATTAAGATATTCGGGAATATCTTTGTAAAGTATGATAAGATATGGCAAAGATATTGAATTATATTATTATTTTGTGTTATTATTAGATACTGCATTACGGAGGATATAATGATTATTGAAAGAACCGAATATAAAGGACAGCCCGTGCTGATTCTTAAAAGAAATGAAAATGACAGATATCCGTTTTCATTTGGCATGTCCAAAGCGAGAATGATACTGGAAGCGATTGAAGATATTAAAAAATTCGTCGCCGAACACGAACCTAAAGACTAAAAATACAGGCTTAGGTTTTGAAAAATGCCGACTGAAACCGAAAAAACAATTTCCGGTTTTTATGACGGCATTTTTCATTTTTATGAAGCCGCCAATATTTTTTTAACCTTCGGCCTTGTCCGCTTATGGAGAAATCAGGCCGCCCGCATAGCCCTAAAAAACAATCCCGCCTCATGCCTTGACCTGTGCTGCGGCACAGGCGATTTCGCGATCGCGTTAAATAAATTAGCCGTAAAAAAGCCCAAAATAACAGGCCTTGATTTAAACCCCTCAATGCTATCCATAGCGGCGAAGAAATCAAATTTTTCCTTTATTTTAGGCAACGCGCGAAAACTTCCTTTTGCGCATGACGCTTTTGACCTTGTCGGCATTTCATTTGCCTCCAGAAATATAAATATCTCTCAAGAATTTTTTGTTGATACGCTTAAGGAAGTAAGAAGGGTTTTAAAACCGGGAGGAGTTTTTATAAACCTTGAAACAAGCCACCCCGAAAATCCCTTTATCCATAAGATTTTTCTTCTTTATACAAAAATCATAATATCCGTTCTATGCCTGCTTTCCCCTAAAAACGCGAAAGCCTATCGTTTTCTTTCAAATTCAATAACCGAGTTTTATACCGTCGAAGAACTTTCCAAAATTCTTATGGAAGCGGGATTTAAAAAAGCGGAATTCTCATATCTGTTTTTTGGAGCCGCCGCCATTCATAAAGCTATAAAATAAGATTCTCCTTCATTATTTCAGACCATCCCTCTTCTGTCAAACTTGACAACCTCGTTCCCCAATAGGCCTATGGAAATAACAGACCTTTGACTCATGTCTCCTCCGAACATATATGTCAAAATACTTTATCGCAATATAACTTTTCAAGAAAGGAGAGTACATAAGTATGAAAAAAACAATGTGCATTATGATATTACTGATAACAACGGCGGGATTCGTTTCGGCAAACAATCTTAACGACACCGCTTTCTCAAAAGGCGCCCATTACCCCGCCAACAATTGTGAGATATTTATAGATAAAATCAGCGCCAATAACAGTTCACACGCATATAGAGGATTGAATATCTGGATAAAAACCATTAATTCCAACCTGGATGCCCAAACCATGGAAGTGGGATTCCGATATAAAAAAACCGGGATCGACTATAACGGCCCTATAGAAACCGGATGGAAAGAAAAAAAACTGACTTCGTTTCTGGGAAGCAAGGATTATTTTACGCTCTCTATCGATATATCAAGCGATTTCGGCTGGGCCTCGTATGAGGGAGTCTTCTATGTCC
>DAOWGR010000102.1 GCA_030637365.1 Elusimicrobiota bacterium | reverse complement strand
CTGTGGTATTTTCACCTTCAGGAAGATTTAAAAGTGTTCGAAGGCCTGAATCAAGGTTATCCGCGCCGGAAACATGACAAGCCGTACCTTTACAAATACGGATAAGATGTCGTCCTTGCGGCTTTAAGCGAAACTTTATCCTTTGAATATGGTTATGACGGTAATGACACAAGCGGTAATGCCAGATCAAAGGATCTTTATGATTTTATAGAGAATGTGAACGCGAAAGCGGATAAAGAATCGGAGCTTTATAAAGCGGGCATAGCCCTGCAAAAGCATATGGCCGGCGTACTTATAAGCTCCAATAAAATTACCGGTCCCGATATGAAATACAATCGCGCCAAAGGGCTGGCCGTTTACGCGCCCAAGATGATTTATGATACCAGTTATGATGAAATGCTTGTTTCAAGAGATACTTTGTGGGATGATTTTATCAAGTGGATTTTAGATAAGGAGTATGGGGTAAAGTGATGAGCTTCAAATTCGCGAAAAAAATTTTATCAAAAAGAATGATAGCTAAAAAGATGGCGTTTTTAGCCATAATGCCGTTTATGGCGAATTTGTCGTTTGCTCAATTGACTCCTGAAGAAACAAAAGTTTTTGACAATTATGTTAAAGAAATCAGTGGCGCTAATTCTGTCGCGGCCAAAAAGTTTTTGGAAAACAAGGTTTTTATAGGCAAAATCAAAATTTATTCGCCGACAGAGGCTTCATTGCTTATTTCCAAAGCGCGGGCGCTTGATGAGCTAAGCCGCCTTTTGGACGCGAGATTGCGGGATGACAGGGAATATGAGTTGAGCAAGGATCTTCAATTGAGAATAGATCATAATAAGCCTCTTTCATCGGTGGGCATCGGCCCGGTTCCCGAAACTTTAATTTCCTGGATTGAAAAATATAAGAAAAAATATCCCGCGTCAAAAGTGGCTTTAATAAAGAGAGCCATTAGAAACTTTGAAGCTGTTTTCGGCCCGGATTCCGTAAGGGGCAAAGAACAATGGGGCGCTATAACCATAAGGGAAAGAAACGCTTTGCTTGCAAAAAAAGCGAATGGAAAATTAGATTGGCTCAGAAACAAAAAAAACAGAACTGACGCCGAGTATCAAAATGATCTTAAAAATGACGCCTTATACAAGTATCTTGACGCCAATGGCCGGGCGCGATTTAGCAAGTATATGAAGCAAATGTCGGCGGTTGAAGAGGCTAAGAAATCATTGAAAGCGAATCAATTGGCCCGGCTTAGAAATCAGCCAATAGAACAAAAGATGTATCTGTTGGGAAAATTTTTTGACCAGAGCGATATAAGCGCGGGCGCTATTGAGACCCGGATTAGCGCTTTGCGCCAGTCGCGGCCCGATGAAACCATAAGTTTTCAAGAGAATCAAATTGTCGCGGAACTTTTAAAAACAGCCATGGTAAAAGAAGTAAAAGGCACTGTCGCCGGAGACAGATTGCTTAGATTCTATAAAACCAATAAGCTTGATGTGGCCATAGCTTCTTGCCAAAATTGCCATGCCAAATTTGAGCCTTCAAGCAATAGAATGGTGTTTGATTCCGATCTCATTCAGCAATATATGAGAATCAAAGGCATTACCACCGAAGAGCTTATTAAGGGCAAAGAAATTAATAATCTTGCCAAATATCTTTCGCCTATGTTTATTCATGAAGGAGCGCATCAGGCTCAGCACGCGTGGGCGCGCAGCCGCGATGTATATAAGCCTTATACTCAGGAGGATGAAATAGAAGCCAATTCTTGGGAAGCCCTCTATACCCTGGAAAAGCTTAGAAACGATAAGTCATTTTTAAACTTAATGAGAGAAATGAAAAGCAATTCAGTTTACGCCGATAAAAGAATCAGGCTGGCCGCGAGATTCAAAAGAAGCAGAGACGGATTTTCCGATGATATACGCCGGTTGTATTATTACGGCATTCCGTCATTCGCGTCTTCAAGAGCGGAAATACTGAAAGCTATATCGGACGAGCTTATAAGAAGGAAAACCCTGGATTTCGCCGTTGTTGAGGATATTGAAAAATCCGGCATAAGCGCCGGCGAAGTGATGAAAATGACATCTTTTGAGCTGATAGGTTTGATTGAAAATATCGGAACTTTCGCTCTTAAAAAAGTTCAGAACGATTTATTGTATCCGGCTGCGTATGAGAATTATTATAATGACAGCGCCGAGGAATACAGTTGGGTCATGGGGAGAATTATTTCGGCGGGCAATAATACAAAAGCGTCCAAAGTTCCGGAGCTTAAATAAAAAAGTGGAGAGTGGAATTTTTTGTTTTGTCTCTAAACTCTAAACTAATGTTGAGGTTTTATGATTAAAAAGGGAATTCCATTTTTGATAATTCTGTTTGTGGCAGCCGGACTTTTTTATGTTAAATATTCCCAAAAGCCGGCGAATAAATCCGCGCCCGCGCGAGAGACGCAAGGCGTAAGATTAGTGGATAAGCTTGATGGTTTTGAAAAAAATCTTTCTTCCGTTTCCGCGGATTTTAAAAGATTTATTATGGACAATGAATATTTTTTATGCGATATTCCCAAGTCATGGAAATTTTCAAAAACGGATGAGAAAAAAGCCGAAAAAGGGGTTTACGGTTTGGAGATTTCAGGACCCGGAACAAACGAGGCTCCCATATCGGTTCGCGTAAACTTTTATTTAAAAGGAAATAATTATTTCAACGGTTATAATGATTTTATTGAGAGTAATTCCCAAAATTTGTTTGGAGAAAAAGAAACCGAAACGGATAAATACGGACCGGTTGAAAAAATAAAATTGAACGGGAAGATTGCTTATCGTTTTGAAAGCGAAGTTAAAGAATATAAGGATTTGGAAAGCAAGTCCGGCGATTTTATAATGCTTAAAGAAAAATTTTATGTAATTCCCTGCGCGAAAGGTTTTCATGTTCTGCGTTTTATGAGTTCGTCCTCGGCTTATGCGAAGTATTTGCCGATATTTGAGGAAATAGTTCGTTCATTCAGAGGAGTGTAATAGCGTTCATTGCGTTGAGTGTTGATAGAGTTAAGAGTTTAATTTAAGAGGCCATATCCTCTCTCCTCGATTTAAAATTACAATCAGCCTTATCTTGTTTATTGTTTCAGATTTTCTTAAATATTAAGAGAAAATGGAGAATAGGTCTTATGGCCTATTCTAAATCGGGATAACTGCCATGAAAATAAAGGACTTTGGTCCCTTATTAGAGTTGTTTTTAAAAGTTAACCTATTAATAAGGTTATAATGGTAAAGAATTTGATTTGGAGCGAAGGTTTATTTTTTTACAGGGAATTATTGTTAGGGAAAGATATCCTTAAACATGAATGGGAGGCGGTATAAAGAATAGGATTTTTGCAGCGGCCGGATTGGCTTTTTTATATGGTTTTGTTTTTGCGTCAATCAGTGTCGCGAAAACAGTTGATTTTAATAAAATTCTTGAACCTTTCGGAGCGGAATTTGATCATAGTGATATGTTTTCCGTGAGCGTTCCGGGTGTCCGGATATTTAATAATTTGGCATTGAAGAAAGAAAGCGCGGTAGAGGATGATATTATTCGCGAGCGATACTATCAAATTAAAAAGAACAGTGTCGTAAAGCCCCGCGATGATTTTGACATATCAAAAATACATTCCTTGTTTCATTTGACATACACAAATAAAGTGGCTGATTTGAAGCATGTGAAAAAATATGACCCATCGGGGGCATTGGGTTTTTGTTTCGGAAGATCAATGGCGGCTCATTTAATAGCTTTAAAAATGGGTCTGGCGGAAAAAAATATTAAAAAATTGTTTGTAATAGGCGATCTTCGTTCCGGCATTGATCCTGAATGGAGATTTCATGTTACCACGATTGTAAGAGGAGCTGAGGGTATTTGGTATGCCATTGACCCGGTGGTGTTTCGCGCGATGAAAATGAGCGATTGGATTGGCAGAGTTCAAAGGATATGGGATAAAGAAAAAAAGGCGGTATTTTATATAACCCATGCTGACGCCATTTTGCCTGATGTGAGTGTTGTCCCCGCGATTGAAGAAGAGAAGGGGGAAAACATCATTGAAATCAGTTTCAATCCTCTTAATAGGCCGGGCTTTGACAAAAAGAACATCCAAGGCGATATCACGCCGATTTTTGAACTTGGCAAGGAAATGACTTATAAATATTTTTCCGATGCCGGGGAAAAGAAAAACGGCTTTGATTTTACTTATGTAAACGCAAATGGAAAGAAGCTTGGGTATCATAATTATTTCGCCGATCTTACCGCTGATATATTGAGCGGCCCCATAGAGATTCCCGAGATTGAAGACTATTATATTGCGGATTCACAGCAGGCG
>DAOWGR010000132.1 GCA_030637365.1 Elusimicrobiota bacterium | reverse complement strand
CAACCAAGAAATATCCTGAAAATGGTTTATCTTTGATTAAATCCCTTATGAAAAATTCCAAAAAAGACCGCGAATACATAATCCAAACAGCCAAATCCCTCAGCAATCAATTGAAAAAAAAATAATAAAACAGCTTGGCAGTATGTCAACTAAAAGTTTTTTCCTTTCCTGTTAATCATACTTATACTGATTAAAACCAGAGTAACTCAATCTTCAATCATTGAAACTGCCCAAGTTTGATAACGAACCAAATGTTTCCAAAGACTATCAATATTCTTTTTTGTATACATCTCTCCTTGATATGAAACACGATTCTTTTCGTTGATTATGCGTTCCAAATGGCGCGTTCCCCTCTTGCCTTCCTCATCAAGAACAGTTACCTGGCGTAAAAGATCAATAACAGCCATATGATCTTCTCCTTTGTTCTTAACCCCTCCGGATTTAATTGTAATGGCATCCGCATACGCAATTGCCGCATGAACAATGAGAACTCCCGCGGCATTCCAGTATTCAAATTCTTTTGCCAACTCCGCGCCATAATAAAAATTTTCAGCCACACGAGCATAATCTGAGTTTTTGGATCTTGGCACAAAAACACGAGAATATCTCCGCGGCGTCATATGAGAATATCCTTCAACCGTTCTTTTAGCAAATCAACACCTTGCGAAAGGATGTTCTCAAATAACGGATCCGACTTTTTGTATCTCGCGCGAGCATTACGACTTGTAAATACTATCGGAGAAAGTCTAATCCCGTATTGTAAAATAAATTGTCGAGCGAAAGCATGCGCCTTATTTGATAAACATAATTTATTCTTCTCATCGCTAATAAGCAAAAGATCCACATCACTTCCGGGTCTATCCTCTTTTCTCGCGACACTTCCAAAAAGGGTTGCAGATCGAGCATAATCCCTGAATTCTTTTCTAATTATTTCACGGATTGAACGCGTAAAATGTTTCTCAGCTCGGAACAAAGGCAAAAGAGCGTCTTTTACCAAAAGATGGTTAAAATTGAGTCGAACAAGCTGAATCTTTCCGGAACCTTGCCGTTCAATACATCCCACAGCATCCAGCTTACTCAACGCTTGTCGGCACGCTTGATGAGTAAAACCGGCAGCTCGCGAAATTGCTCTGCCGCTCATGCCTTCTTTGCTGTCTTTAAGGGCTCTGATAACAGCGACACTGCTTTGAGCGGATAAAATCCAATTTAAAGGTTGCTGAAGAAAATTTATTTTATTTGTCATATGGCTATTATACAAGTCAAGTGGCTATTTTGCAAGCCACCTAATATCCTCAAATCTTCAGCTAAGAATAAACGAAAAATCTTCCGATTATTCAACCAAGAAATATCCTGAAAATGGTTTATCTTTGATTAAATCCCTTATGAAAAATTCCGAAAAAGACCGCGAATACATAATCCAAACAGCCAAATCCCTCAGCAGTCAATTGAAAAATAAATAAAAACAGGGTCCATGACCCAAAATATGATAAAAGAGTTGACAGGATTTAATTGGAAAATTCTATGTATGGGTCCGAAGGGTCGCAATATTCGTCAAAACTGAAATTTTCGGCAAAACTTCTGAATGATTCCATTTCCTCTATATCGTCTTGAGTAGGCGTATAGGCCGTTTCATAAACCTCGTCAAATTCCCGAGTAAAGCCCTTGATATAATGCTCGCTTGTAGTGTAAAACATATTTTCAAAATTATTGTTTTGGGCGTTATTTGACCAATTATAAGAGCCGGTCATTAATAATTTACCGTCCATGACCGAGTATTTATGATGCATTACGCCTTTATTGTGTCCGCGCGCCAAGCGCAATTTAACGCCGTTTTCCAAAACATATTTTATTACCGGAGACTGGCTGGCCTGCACCTTATCAACCACCATTTCAACTTCCACGCCTCTTTTGACCGCGTTAGCGAGAGCTTCGGCTATGGGATAAGAATAAAAACTGAAAATAGTGGCGGAAATTTTATTTTTGGCAGCGTTTATCGCGGAAATTATATGTCTCTGAGTCGCGCCGCGCGGAGAAAAAGAATAAGACGGAAATTTAATTGAATTAAATTCAAGCGAAGGCCTGGTATCGGCCGGAGCCGGGCCGAAATAATCCGGGGGATAGATGGCATAACTCTGCCCATCTTCAAGACTTCTTGAATTGGCCCACATCCATTCAAAACATCTTGAATATCCTCGTATTTTTTTTGAATCCGCGCTAAAAACTATATTTTCCGTATTGGCGACATTTGCCGAAATCACCCAATTAAAAGAGCCTGTGGTCATAATCTTATTATCAAAAATACCCATTTTATTATGCATAACGCCATAAGAACCCAAACCGCGTATGGTGCGGAGATTAATTCCATTATCTATAAGATATTGAATTTCTTCGCTTCTTCTGACAAAAGCGTGTTTTTGGTTTATTATCACGCGAACCTCAACCCCTCTGTTTTTAGCTCTTACCAAAGCCCGCGCGACATTCGGCAGAGTCATTCCATATAGGGCAACCTCAACGGTTTTGGAAGTATCATCAATAGCCGCCTCAATAAAGGCGGCAATATCCTTGGTAGTTCTTGAAAAAGCAAAAAGTGGAAGCTGGGTCCGGCCTTTTCCAAGTTTAATGCCGGTAATCTCAAATTCCGGCAAAGGCAAAGCTGATTTTTCAAATCCAACGGAAAAATCTTCAAACAGCCGCAAAGCGCCGGTTTCCCCCGCCTTTGCCAAGGGCAGAAAAAATACCAAAAGAAAAAACAATGCTGACTTAAATTGGGTTTTTAAAAATCTCATACCAGTCCATAGGTTAGTATATAGACAGCCTCTTGACGAGGGTCAAAAGACCTATATACCGTATATTTATAAAAGCTAAAACTTTAAACTCTTAAACCTGTCTTTGTGTACTGATTTAAAAATTTCAAGATATTTTCCGGCGGATGCGTCCCATGAATAATCGCCGTTCATAGCGTTTTTTATCATAGTGTTCCACAATAGCTTGCGCTTAAAAAGCGACACCGCTTTGCCCAAAGCGGAACGCAAAGATTTTTCATTGGCGGCATCTATCAAAAAACCGTTTGAACTCTTCGGTTCACCCGTGTAAAACACGGTATCTTTAAGACCGCCCGTTTTGGTGGCTATCGGCAAACTTCCATAAAGCATGGCTATCATTTGCGAAAGACCGCAAGGCTCAAATCTGGACGGCATAATGAAAATATCGGAAGCCGCATATATTTTATGAGCGAGAGCTTCATCAAATCCCGATTTAAAAAACACTCTTTTCGGATAAGTTTTGGCAAGCTTATTCAAAGCGTTCGCGATTTTCTCATCACCGGCGCCCAATATAATAAACTGCATTTTATCAACAAGCTCCGGTATTATCTTGCATAAAATATCCAAACCCTTCTGATTATCCAGCCGCGAAACCACGCCGGCCAAAAGAAGCTGTTTATTTTCTTCAATCAGGCATTCCGTTTGCAAAGCCCTTTTGCAAGAAGCCTTCCCTTTGGCAAATGTCTTAACATCATAACCGCGCTTTATAAAAGTATCACTCGCCGGATCCCAAATTTCCTCATCTATGCCGTTTAATATGCCAAAAAGCTTTTTGCTTCTGTGCTTAAGAACACCTTCAAGCCCTTTTCCGAATTCTCCGTAAGACTGTATCTCTTTTGAATAAGTGGGGCTTACAGCGGTGATAATATCCGAAAAAACAATGCCGGCTTTCATAAAATTCATACCGCCGTAAAACTCAAGCTTATCCGGCATAAAATCGCTCCAGTCAAATCCGGCTTTAATAAGAGCTTTTTTGGCGAACATCCCTTGATAAGCTATATTATTGATGGTAAAAACGGAAGCTGTCTTAACAAAAAACGAGTCCAGCCTGTAAAGCGTCTTCAAATAAGCCGGCACAAGAGCCGTTTGCCAATCATGACAATGAATAATATCCGGCTTAAATCCTATGAATTTGGCTCCTTCAAGAACCGCCCTTGAAAAGAATATGAATCTTTCGTCATTGTCTTTATAATCGCCGTATTGCGTTCTATACATTCCCGGCCTGTCAAAATATTTTGCATTTTCAATAAAATAAACCGACACCTTTCCCCATTGAACGCGGGACATTGACGCCGTTTCTATTTTACCCGCCACGGGAATAAGAAAATTACCGCCAACGGCGCTCAATGAAAACGCCCCGCCTCCGATATTTCTGTATTTTGGAAGAAACAATACCACTTCATGATCGCCCAAACGCGAAAACATTTGTGACAATGCTCCGACCACATCTCCAAGTCCGCCCGTTTTACAAAAAGGAAAAGCTTCACTGGCGGCAATAAGTATCTTCATTTTTTTCTCCAAAAAAATTCAGGTTACAAGTCTCAAGTCACAGGTCACCGGTAAAACACAACTCACTTAATGCGACACAAACAATCTTAATCTTTAAATCTTTGTTCTGCTATTTCTTTCGCGCTTACGCGCTGTCTGTATTTTTTTCCGGAATTTAAAATCTCGGACGCT
>DAOWGR010000130.1 GCA_030637365.1 Elusimicrobiota bacterium | reverse complement strand
CTGTATTCGCGAATGGCTTGGAAGAAGCAAAATCTCAAGCAACCATCACTTTGGATATGGAAACAATAAACAATGTGAAAGTAATAATGCCCAAGGCGGCGAAAAAAATAGATATTGACCACGATACGGCATTTGATAAACTCAAATCAAAAACCGGAATACAGGGTTCTACGCCTTATGATGTTCTCAAAGAGCTTTTTAAACGAGGTGTCCCCGCCACCCAAAAAGATTTGACTGGCTGGTATTCAGGACGCTCCGTATCCTTAAAATTCCCCGAAAAGTTTATGGCATCTCTTTTTGTCGGTCAACGCAAACCGTTAAATTCAAATGGAGGCCCATTGTTCAATGAAGAAGCTTTTTTTGTGACCCCTTTTATTCGCAATAATGATAATCCGGCTTATTATGACAGTCTGGAGCAAAGTATTGTAGAAGTAGAGTACGCTCTTAGAAACAAAATAGACGCCTTCCCCATAACTTTTCCCGCGGCTGAAGGAATATTGGAAAAGGCGACCATGCAATATCGCAAAGCAAATGGATACATTGTTGAGCATTATCTCTATTTGGATGCAAACGGCATAACACTTTCCGAGATATACTCATATTATTTCAAGAATGTGACTCCAAAAAACTGACAAAATTAAATAAAAAGCCCCCGAAAAATTCGGGGGCTTTCCTTTTCCATATCTTCCTTTTTATCCCGCCATTACTAATAAGATATAATGCATTTACCGCATTTTATGCGCTTAAATATAAAAAAAATATTAATCGCGGAGAAACCAATGCCGGCAAATATTATAAACGCGAAAAAATTCTGGAAAGCCAAAGCCGCAAATTATCCATTGCCTTTTGATAAAACAACTTTTTCAAAAACCAAAAGTTTATTGAAAAAAATTAAAAAAGAAAATATCGTTTTTAAAAATAAAACCATATTGGACATAGGCTGCGGAACAGGCGTTTATTCTCTTCCGCTTGCCATGGAAGGGGAAAAAGTAATCGCCGTTGATTTTTCCGATAAAATGCTTGGAATTTTAAAACAAGAAACTCTTAAAAAAAGAATTGAAAACATTAAAATCATTAATTCAGAGTGGAAAAACTTTGACGCAAAAAAATACGGAAAAAAATTTGATATCGCTTTTGCCTCAATGACGGCGGCAATCAGGAATTTCAGCGATATTAAAAAAATGGAAACAGCGGCAAAAGATCATTGCATTGTCGTGACATGGGCCGGAGTGAGAAAAAGCCGGTTCGCCCAAACCATTTATAAAAAATTCGGCATTAAAAACAAAGCTCCGAACTTCGCGGAAAACATTGAAAAATATCTGATAAAAAAGAAACGCGAATATATAAAATTTCCGGCGAATGAAACATGGGAATTTACGGGGAACGCGAAAGAGTCCGCTAAAAACATCCTGCCTCATCTTCAAATAAACGGAATTAAAATCTCATTAAAAAATCTGGAAAAAACCATCAAAGAAATTTATCATCCTTCGGCTAAAAATTCAACCCGCAAAAAGACAAGTACAGACGGCTTAATAAAAAATAAAACATATGCAAAAAAAGCCGTTTTTATCTGGAAACCCTAATTTATTTTGAATTTAAAACTATTGATTTGCTCTATATTTCCAAATGCCGGCAAATTTTCAAGCGAATCATTTTGAAATAGCGATGAGGTTTACCCCACCACCTCTTTTATTACGCCTCGCCACAAGCGAGGCAAATCCATAAAGTGGATTTTTTTCAGTTTTTCTGAAAATGTTTAAAAGAGGTGGTGGGGTTAACAGCCACTTTAAGAAGCTTTGGCTTCTTCTCACATTCCTTTTCAAAAGCTTTATCCCTTAAGATATTGCGATACTCCGGTTTTTGAAAAGAGTAATTGAATTTTGTATGTATGTCATATTTGCCGTCAATAAGGCCCGCGACATCTTCAACAAAAACCCTTTCTTCATCGGTGGGAATAACATAAACCTTGGTTTTTGAATTTTCCGAAGATATTTCACATTCCGCGTTCCGTGTTTTGGCTATATTGTTTTTATCTTTGTCATATTCCATTCCGAAAAACTCAAGTCCGTCCAAAGCTTTGCCTCGCGTAATGGGTCCTTTTTCTCCCACTCCGGCCGTAAATATCACGGCGTCAACGCCGCCCAATGCGGCGGCATAACCCCCGATATATTTTTTTAATCTGTAGGATTCTATTTCTATCGCGAGTTTGCAGCGTTCATCGCCTTTCTCAGCCGCCAATTCCACATCGCGCCTATCGGAATATTTTCCCGTAATTCCCAGAATTCCGGATTTTTTATTCAGTATATTGGTCATATCCGCCGGAGAAATATTTTTTTTCTGCATCATATGCAAATCAATCGCGACTCCGTGATCTCCCGAACGCGTCCCCATAACTATGCCTTCAAGAGGGGTAAAACCCATGCTTGTATCGTAAGAAACCCCGTTCTTAACGGCATTCACGGATGCTCCGTTTCCGATATGACAAATAATCAAATTTGACTTGAAAATATCTTTTTTCAAAAGAACGCTCGCGCGTTTGGCCACATACAAAAATGACGTGCCGTGAAAACCGTATCTTCTGATAGCATGCTTTTCATACCATTCATAAGGCAAAGGGTATATATACGAAGGGGCCGGCATAGTCTGATGCCAAGCGGTGTCCATTATCGCCATATGCGGCACTTTCGGCATAAGTTTTTTCGCGGCTTCAATACCCGCTATATTGGGCGGATTATGCAAAGGAGCGAGAGAGGAAAGCCTTTTAAAGGCCTCCAGAACTTTAGCGTCTATAATTACCGATTTAACAAACTCTTCTCCGCCGTGAACAACTCTGTGCCCCACGGCAGATATGGATGACAAACTGTCAATTACGCCGTGATTTTTGTCTATAAGAGTTTCAAGCACCAATTTTATCGCTTCATCATGATTAGAGCAAGGATGTTCATTTTTAATTTTATCTTTGCCCGGAGCTTCATGGCTTATAAAAGAGCCTTCAATGCCAACCCGCTCAATAATGCCGGATGCCATGGGAAGTTTATTTTCCCAATCAAAAAGAGAATATTTTACGGAAGAACTGCCGCAATTAAGTGAGAGAATTTTCATTGTTTTTAGCTTCATTCGGGAAATTCTATTAAAGCCGGAATACCACAATATAATTATTTTATCAAAAAAATGATAAACTGACTAATTAGCGGTTAAAAACATTATGAAGAAAAAAATTATAATAAGCGCTTTGTTAACGCTAATCCTGTCATTATCCGGATTTTTTTTCCTTTATATGCGCGATTCCATGGATTCAGCCACTGTCATAAGAAAACTTCAGGGCCTCAGAGTATCGGCTGAATTTTTTAAAAGTTCAATAAAACGCGCGCCCAATGATTTCAATGAAATTATAATGGCGGGCAATCTTGAAGAAATACCGAAACTTAAACTTAAATGGCGTTTCGCGTCCAAAAAAGTCCTTTTGAGAGATGATTTTAAAATTAAAAACACGGGCTCATGGGTATATGTAAATAATCGGAAAAGCTCTTTTTTCGGAACGGTTTTTATTGATTCACTGTCTAAAGATGAAAAAGGACGCTATTGGAGTGATTTTTAAAAACAGGTAAAAATTGAACTAAGCAAATTCATTCATTTTATTTCTTTATTTTGTGTTTGTGTTGTTTCTGCATCTCTGCCACGCTGTCGCACTGCCGCGCTATTCTTATTTCTCAGTCAATACTTCTTCATACACGCTTAGCAAAAGATTGGCGGCAATGTTAATTGACATATTATTATCAACATAATTAAAAGCTCCATTTGAAATTCTCAAACTCAATACCGTGTCTTTAAGAATTTTAATAATGCCGTTTGAATACGAATCAATATTGCCCGGCTCAACTAAAATGCCGTTTTTGCCGTTAAGAGTAAAATCACTCAAACCTTTAAGCCTTGGAATTACGCACGGCACTCCCGAAGCTTGAGCTTCTATCAAAGAGAGCGAAAGGCTGTCAATAAAAGTTGTTTTGATAAAAACATGCGCGATAGCCATAAATTCGGGAACATCCTTTCTATCGGCCAATATATTTACTTTGGAACTTATCCCCAGTTCTCTCGCCATATCGCGCAATTTTGAGCTTGTATTTCCTAACAGCGTGAATAAGACATCCTCGGGAAAAATCTCCAGCACCCTTTTTGCGATTTTTAAAAAAAGAAATTGTTCCTTAAGCGATTTATCCATTGATATGCTGACTATCTGATAAGGTTTTGTGTTAAACATCATGGGCTTTACCCGCATGGCGCTTTCCCATCTTGTTGTTTTTATAGCTGGAATAATGGTGAAAATATTTTCTTTCGCGATTGGAATTTCACAAAGATTATCATAAAAAGATTTGGACGGAACAATAAATTTGGCGATATATTTTTCAATATACCGCAGTTTCAAAAGACTTTTGTTTAAAAACTTCATATATGAAAAAATTATTTTTTTATTTTTTCCCGCGAATTTATAAGTTAAATTGGACAAACTTTTTGGGCTGTAAAAATGGATAATGTCATAGTCTTTATTTTTGACCACGCCGAATTTAAAAAGAAAACCGAGAAAATTAGCGGGAATTTGATTTTTCACGCACTCGGCGTAAAGACGGCTTCCTTGCGGGCATAAGACAAAAACATTTACTCCTCTTTTTTTAAGTTCAACGGCTAAATGAAGAACTTGATAGGAAATAATATTCCACTCGGGAAAATCCACTATTTTAAGTATCTTCATGATTATTTCTTTAACTCCATTTTATGAAGCTCTTTTATCGCGTTTTTGACATAAAACTCATCCTTGGAAGTCTCGGCGATATCCAAATAAATTTTATAGGCATTCGCGTAATTTCCCGCTTTTTT
>DAOWGR010000008.1 GCA_030637365.1 Elusimicrobiota bacterium | reverse complement strand
GGAATTTCTTTATGAAAATTATTTTAAGACGCGGTTCAATGCTTCTTCAAACATTGGTTATGTGCGTGATAATGTCCATGATAGGGGTTATGGTTCTCAAGTGGGTAATGGCCCGATATATGCTTTCCGCCAGAATCTATAAAAGCAGCGCGGCAAAAGTCAGAACGGATGGCTGTATGTCAAAAATCACATCGGAGTTGAATGCCGGCAATATACCCGGCGCTTGCAACCCTGATGGGATTACGGTAACATATACGACTGTCGGCGGTAAGATAAATTATAAGATAGATGACGAAGATTTATAATTGCCTTTTTCCGTTCTCTTATTTCTTGCCTCTTGTTTCCGACTTCTAAAAGCAGAATAAGCTTTGTAGCTACTTTGCGTCTTTAAACTCTTTCATGCGATAGAAAATTAAAACGCCTGTAAAAGCCCATAATAATTCTCTCAAATGCCTTACCACCGCGAATGAAAATCCTAAGGCGGCGCTCATGCCCAAAGTTGAAAAAATAGCCACTTTTGTGGCTTCTTGAGTGCCCGCTTTTAATGGAACCGCGAAAAACAAGCCGTCCAAGAAAACAGAAAGCAATTCAATTAAACAAGCAATGGCAAATGTTATTTCCATGCCTAGAAAATAAGCGATTAGATACGCTTCTATCGCTCCCCAAAGATACGCGAGAGTGAAAAAAAATGTTGAAAGCGCGAATTCTTTTGGTTTTTTTTTAATAAAAAGCATCATGGTTTTATCCAATTCTTTCAATTTTTCCAAAAGAGTTTTCGTTTTTTTATTTTTTGCTTCGGCATTTTCATTATCCGCTGTTTTGCTTGCCCTCAATTCCAGAAAAATAATAATCACAAAAAGCGCCGCTATTATATAGGTCGCTATTTTCATTTGACCGGAAAGGCCCGCAATATTAAAGTTGCCTATTAACAGCCAAGTTATGGCTGCGATGGAAATAAAGCAAAGCGCTATTGCTTGAGTTATTTTGGCGAGCGCCACGGTGGATAATCTGTGCGTTAGTGAATGATTTTTACCCATCATATGAGCCTTGGCGAATTCTCCGGCCAGAGTGGCCGATGGAGTTACATAATTAATTCCGTCTCCGGCTATTCTCATCAAAAGCAGTTTTTTAAAGCTTATTTTAATTTTAAGTTCGCTGTCTATGGCGTATTTCCAGCCATAGGTATTAAATATATGAGCCACTATTTCCTGAGAAAATATGATAATGAATCCCCATTTTACTTTTGATAAAGAAGAAAGAACGTCGGCTATATCAAGGTTATATAAAATTACGGAAAAAATAATTATTCCGAAAAGAAGAAATAAAATTGAAAGTTTTTTCATAAAAATTAAAAAGCTGTGAGTTTACTTATCATTATACTAAAAGTGATATTAACCGCGCCGGATTTATGCCCGCCATGCGGACAATGGTATTGCGATAGATGTTTTTCAGTGCTATACTTTTATTATGCCGATTTTTAAGCTTATAAATTTTTTTGTAAGTTTTTTTATTTTTCTTAATTCTAATTCCCTGGCGGGAGAAATTCAAACTTTTGACAAGAAGACAGATCAAACATCTGTTAAATATCTAAAAAATAAAATAATAAAACGATTTCAGCCAAAAAAGACAGCATGGCATCTCAAAGAATCTCCGCATTTTAAAATTTATCATGAATCATCGTGGTCGCCCGCTTCAATAGTTATTGAACTTGAAAAAATATATAACATGATGAAAATGGATATTTCAATGTTTTCTCCTTGGATGATGAAAGAAAAGGAGAAAGTATATATATATGGCACAAAAAAAACCTATTTAAGCGGAGAATTCAAGCCTCCGTCATGGTCAAAAGGACTTGCCTTTATCAATAAAAAAACGATTGTCGTTTATGACTCGGGAGACATGTCAAAACTGAAAGCCGTAATCGCTCATGAACTTACCCATCTTTATTTTGAAGGATTTTTTGGAGAAAAATTCAAACATCCTCCGCAATGGCTTAATGAAGGTTTGGCGGTTTCAATGGAAGATAAATCTTACGGCAAAGGGCCTTGGCATAACGCTTTGAAATATGTTTCTGCGGAAAGATATATAAGTTTCTCGGATTTTTTTGATGTGAAAATAAGCCAGTTGGACAATAAGCAAAAAATCGGCGATTGGTATCTTCAGGCGTTTGGCATTGTAAAATATCTTTTTAATTCCCGTAAAAGAATTCAATTTAAAAGCTTTTGTGACTTGATTCGCGCCGGAAAACATGTGGAAAAGGCGTTATGGACTTCGCACAGAATAAAAAGTTTGGGTGATTTTGAACAATCATGGCTCAAATGGCTTAAAACTTATGGCAAAGAGAAAGAAAATTCCTCCGATTTCCCATCGGCAAGCTTCAATTTTGTTCCCGTTAAAATGACTCCGGCCAAGAAGTTTAAAAAATTTAAAAACTTTAAATGATATTGCGTTTATTGTATTGTTAGAATCGGCGATTTTTGCTGCTTGTTGTTTTGCCGTCAAGCGGTCTGGCTGAAGACTGGATATGTTTCTTCAAATAAGGCGCTGTTATTGATTTTGAGTCTTTAAGCATGTCATCGGTCGCGCCCGCGAATATTTGATATCCGCCTTTTTCGCCGCCTTCGGGGCCCAGTTCTATAATCCAATCGGATGACGCTATTACATCAAGATTATGCTCTATAATTAAAATGGTATTTCCGAATTCATTGAGTTTGCGCAATACTTGCAAAAGTTTTCCGGTATCGGCAAAATGAAGTCCCGTTGTGGGTTCATCCAAAATGTACATTGTTTTGCCCGTTGATCTTTTTGAAAGCTGATAAGCCAACTTCATTCTTTGAGCTTCTCCGCCCGACAGCGTAGTGGCGCTTTGGCCCAGCTTTATATACCCCAGTCCGACTTCGCATAAAGTATTCAGTGTCTTTAGTATTTGCGGTATATTTTTGAAAAATATTTTGGCTTCATCCGCCGTCATGTCAAGAACTTCCGATATATTCTTATTGTTTAATCTTATTTCAAGCGTTGCGTCGGTAAATCTTTTGCCGTGACATTCATCGCATTTAACATATATATCGGGCAAAAACTGCATTTGTATTTTTATAGTTCCTTCTCCCGAGCAAGCTTCGCAGCGTCCGCCGGAAACATTAAATGAAAATCTGCCCGGTTTATAGCCTCTGCGTTTGGATTCCGGAAGCTTGGCGAATAATTCTCTTATATGCGAGAACAATCCGGTATAAGTCGCTGGATTTGAACGCGGGGTTCTTCCTATGGGCGCTTGATCTATTATTATCACTTTGTCTATAAATTCAGAGCCGCTCATGCGTTTAAATTTCCCCGGATTTTCTTTGCTCTTATATATTTTTTTTGCCAGCGCTTTATAAATGATTTCATATAGAAGAGTTGATTTCCCCGAACCGGATATTCCGCATACACAGGTAAATAAACCTATCGGTATTTTCACATCAATATTTTTTAAATTGAATTGCGCCGCTTTTTCAAATTTTAGAAATTTAAACGGAGTTTTTATTTCTTTTTGTTTTAAGGCGGTTATTTTCTCTCTTTTTAGAAATTTTCCGGTAAGTGACGCGGGATTGGACAATATTTCATTTAAAGCTCCCTTGGCCGTGATATAGCCGCCGCCAGAGCCCGCCTTGGGCCCAAGATCCACTATATAATCGGCGCTTCGTATAATTGCTTCATCATGCTCAACTATTATCAAAGTGTTTCCCAAGTCTCGTAGGGATTTAAGCGTGCTAATAAGCCTTGCATTATCGCTTTGATGCAGGCCTATGGTGGGTTCATCCAAAACATAAAGCACGCCGGTCAGCCCCGAACCTATCTGGGTCGCCAGTTGTATGCGCTGAGCTTCTCCTCCCGAAAGGGTTCTTGATTTTCTTTCAAGAGAGATGTACGAGAGTCCGACATTTATAAGAAAGCTGAGTCTTGAATTGATTTCTTTCAGTATTTGCCTGGAAATAAATTTATCTTTTTCACCAAGTTTTAAATCATCCGTAAATTTTTTTATATCCTCAATTGAAAGAGCGGATATTTCGGCTATATTTTTGCCGGCAATTAAAACATTCAGCCCTTCGGGCTTCAGCCTTTTGCCTTCGCAGGCGGAACATCGCTTTTCGTGCATATATTTACGGTGTATCTCCTCTCTCACATAATCCGATTGAGAGTCCGTATATCTTCTTTTAAGATTGTTGATAATTCCTTCAAAATCATTGGAACTGTCGCCGTAAAGCAGGATATCTTTTTGCGCTCTTGATAATTTTTTCCACGGAATATTCGCTGGTATTTTGCGAGTGGCGCATATATTTTCAATTAAATCGCCATAATAAGAGCTCCATGAGTTTTTCCATCTATTGGTTTTTGTGGTTATGGGCTTATTCCACGGTTCAACAGCTCCTTCAATAATGGTTTTGTCGGAAACGGGAATCACCAAGTTTTCGTCAATTTCAATTTTAACGCCCAATCCCGAACACTTGGAGCAAGCGCCGTGCGGGGAATTAAAAGAAAAGAGTCTGGGTTCAAGTTCGGGAAAACTCATGGCGCAGGATGGACAGGAATTTTTGTCGCTATAAACAACGGATTCATTTTTTTTGTCGTCGCCGGTTATTTCAATGTTTACATAGCCTTTGGATTCTTTAAGAGCCAATTCCAGCGATTCTTGCAGTCTTTCTTTTTCATTGAGGGAAACCGTAAGTTCGTCTATAAAAAGTTCTATCGTATGTTTGGCGTATCTTTGCAGTTTTGGCGGATTTTTTAATTCATAAAGCTTATTGTTTATTTTTACTTTTGTAAAACCCGTTTTTTTAAGTTTTAAAAGCAGTTCTTCGTAGGTTCCTTTTCTATCTTTGATAAGCGGGGATAATATCTTAATTTTTTTATTGTCATGTTTGGAGAGTATTTCCTTGACTATCGCGCTTTGCGGCCATTGCTTGATTGGCAGTTCGCATTTCGGACATTGCGGTTTTCCTATTTTGGAAAACAGGAGCCTGAGATAATCATAAATTTCAGTTACGGTTCCGACCGTGGAGCGAGGATTTTTTGAAGGAGAATGCTGCCCAATCGCTATAGCGGGAGAAAGGCCTTCTATATGGTCAATATCCGGCTTATCCATTTGCTCAAGAAATTGTCTGGCATAAGCTGACAGGCTTTCCACATATCTTCTCTGTCCTTCCGCGTATATCGTGTCAAAAACAAGACTTGATTTGCCTGAACCGGAAAGCCCGGTAAACACGATTATTTTATTTTTCGGCAATTTTAGATTTAGGTTTTTTAAATTATGTTCTCTTGCGCCCGATATTGTAATAAAGTCCATTTTAAATTCCTACAGAAATACGGTATAAATGCGATGATATGTAAATAGGGAAATAAGGTGATATGTGCGCAAGGAAACTCCTTAATTTATTCCCGTATTCCCGTTTTTTCTTATCATCGTATTTACGCTGTTTGCCGTTTTTTTTGTTTCTATCCATTGTTGCCGTTTCTGACCCTCTCCCTGTGTACCTCGCGGGACTACCACGCTATGGCCGCATGGCGTAGACATCCTTGGCCGTCTGATAAGCATATCTTGTGTTACCTGCCGGCAGCAGGTAGGCGTTCCCAAATAAGAATTTAACTCACTAAATTACAAAATACACAAATCCGGTTTTTACATATCAACTTATCATCTTATTTACATATTTTCGCTGTTTGCCGTTTT
>DAOWGR010000167.1 GCA_030637365.1 Elusimicrobiota bacterium | reverse complement strand
TGTTTTTTTTAGATATACATATGGCGAATTAAAATGGCCAAAAGATTCTGCGTGGGATGAGTTTATAGAATGGCAGTTGAAATAATTCAGCCGGCGCAAGGAAATGTTTGAAAAAAGAGGTGGTGGGGTGAAAAAATTTAAAAACGCTTTCAAAAAAAGTTTCTTAACTCTGATAATTTTTCAATTGTTCGGTTTTACGGCTTTCGCGCAATCAGATTTGTTTTTTGATTTGGGCGGATTGAATTCCGCTGATATATCGCGGGAAATTTTGCCTGATTTAAATATACAACCTGAGTCGGCGTTCATTGAAAAAAACAAGGCGGGTATCGCTTCTGCGCCGATAAAAGAATGGACTGTTATGGTCTATATGAACGGAAAAAACAGTCTTCAGGGAGCGGCTTTTGAAAATATAAACGAAATGGAAAAAATCGGTTCCACGGCTGAATTTAATGTTGTTGTTGAGTTTGGACAAATAACCAAAGAGGGGTATTTCGCTTTGGCCGGCAGCTGGACGGGTTCAAAAAGGTACTATATAGAAAAAGACGGCGATTTAAATAAAATTACTTCCCCTGTGCTTGAAAACAAGACAAAAGTTAATATGGGCGATTGGCGGCATTTGGTTGAGTTTGTTGATTGGGCCAAAGCCGCATATCCCGCGAAGCATTACGCGCTTATTGTTTGGAATCATGGGAGCGGATGGGTGAAAGGCAATCCCGTGACCTCCGGCAAAGGGATATCTTATGATGATGAAACGGGAAATAATATAGATACGCCTCAGCTTGGTCTCGCGCTTGGCAAAATGGAAAAAATTGATATTTTTGCCGCCGATGCCTGTCTTATGCAAATGGCGTCCGTGGCTTATGAGCTTAAAGATTATGTTAAGCATATTGTGGGTTCCGAAGATATTACATGGGGCAAGGGCTACGCTTATCAAGAAATACTTAAGGCTTTGTCCGATAATCCGAAAATATCTTCTTTAGACTTGTCTGTGAAAATAGCCGACTCTTATAAGCCTAATACGAATTTTTTAAACGCTCAATCGGTTATCAATGTTAAAAAGCTTCAACATTTGCCTTTGTTTACGAATAATTTTGTACAAGCGGCAATGAGCGCTAATCTTAAAACGGAGGTCAAAGGCGCGAAAGAGAAAGCGCGAGAGTACGCTGATTTAGACAATAAGGATTTTTATCATTTTGTGAAATTGATGGTTGAAGAAACTTCCGATAAAACTGTTGAAAATAAAGGCAACATGCTTCTGGATTTTATAAAAAATCATCTTATCGCGCATACTCCGACAGGTATTGATGCCAATTCAAACGGCATAGCCGTTTATTTCCCCAAAAATGAATACGACGAAAATTATGATGAGTTAAAGTGGGCCAAAGATTCACAGTGGGATGAATTTATTAAGTGGTCCGTTAAATAAATTCAATTTGCCGTTCCTCATATAAAAACCCCGCTTTGATCGGCGGGGTTTTTTATTTGAGTACTTGATGTATAGGAATTTCAAAGTTATGTTATGTGTCGTCCGCCGGAGGCTTGGCCGTTTGATGGACATAGTCCGTTGAGACGGCACCCGCCAGAGGCTTGACAATCTATTTGGCTATTTGGCAAAATAGACAAATAGGTGAATGATATGAAAACCGAAACAAAAAATAAATTAATTCAACAGGCGGCCGTAATAAAAGCCCTTTCACATCCGACCAGGCTTTTAATCGTGGACATGCTTTCCAAAAAAAATATTTGCGTATGTGAGATTACAAAA
The DNA here is from genome assembly GCA_030637365.1 of Elusimicrobiota bacterium. Taxonomy (GTDB): domain Bacteria; phylum Elusimicrobiota; class Elusimicrobia; order Elusimicrobiales; family UBA9959; genus JAKLQJ01. Next base: position 1,930 of record DAOWGR010000167.1, on the reverse strand, counting down.
GCGATAGGCAATGACATGTCAACCGTTTCAAAGCATTTGTCCGTGCTTAAAAATTCCGGTCTTGTGGACATAACAAGAAAGGGGAATCAAATTTTTTATAATCTTAAGTGTCCGTGCATATTGGAGTTTATGGATTGTATCGCAAAGGTTGCTAAGGTGACCGCGAAGGAAAAAATAAAGCAAATTTCTTGTTGCGCGAGAAAAAGGGCGTAATGTTATGAATTGGAATAAAGAATGGAAATATTTGGCGGTGCTTACTGGCTTATTCGCTTTTTTCTTTTTTCTGCCCGTGGGTTTTGAGCGTTTCGATAATGCCGTTTTTGAAGCGCTCTATCTTATGAAATGGTATGCGAGAGAGCATGTTATTTTATGTCTTGTGCCCGCTTTATTTATAGCCGGAGCGATTGCCGTCTTTGTCAGTCAGAACGCGGTGATGAAATATTTCGGCGCGAAAGCCAATAAAATTATTTCTTATGCCGTTGCTTCCGTTTCAGGAACGATATTGGCTGTTTGTTCCTGCACTATACTTCCTTTGTTTGCAGGGATATACAAAAGAGGGGCGGGACTTGGCCCAGCCATTTCTTTTTTATACGCGGGGCCGGCTATAAATATTCTCGCTATAGCGCTTACGGCACGGGTATTGGGTTTTGAAATCGGAGCGGCCAGAGCTGTAGGAGCGGTTCTATTTAGCCTTATTATAGGCCTTTCAATGCATTTTATATTTCGCAAAGAAGAATTGGATAAAGTTAAGAAACAGCTTGATTTAGCGCAAGAAGAGGAGTTAAGGCCTTTGTGGCAAACTATTATTTATTTTGGCGCTATGGTCGGAATTCTTGTATTCGCCAATTGGGCCAAGCCGTCCGAGGCGGCTGGCATATGGCATCTCATTTATATAAAAAAATGGATTCTAACTTCATTTTCATCTTTAATATTCGCTTTCACACTTATTAAATATTTTGATATTAGGATTTTCAAAGTTATGATTGCCTCGGCGCCGGCGATTATTCTTGCCGTCTTTTTGCCAAATTATCCGGTGATTTCATTTGCCGCGGGTTTTATCGGCCTTTCATATATTCTTAATACCACCAAAGGCGAGATGGAAGATTGGTTTGTGTCGTCATGGGATTTCGCGAAGATGATTGTGCCGCTTTTGTTTATAGGAGTACTCGCGGCCGGTTTTCTGCTCGGGCGTCCGGGTAATGAAGGAATAATTCCTTCAGGGTGGGTTGAAATGGCTGTGGGAGGCAATTCCTTAAGAGCTAATTTTTTCTCGTCCATTGTGGGAGCTTTTATGTATTTCGCGACATTGACGGAAGTGCCTATTCTTGAGGGGCTTATGGGAAACGGCATGGGCAAAGGCCCGGCTCTCGCTTTATTATTATCGGGCCCCGCCCTTTCTTTGCCAAATATGCTGGTTTTAAGGCAGGTGATGGGAAATAAAAAAACGGCTGTTTTCATTGTTTTGGTTATAATAATGTCCACCGCGGCCGGTATGATATACGGAACATTTTTTTAAAAAGGAGAAATAAGATGAAAAAAATACAGATACTTGGAATGGGTTGCGCTAAATGTGAAAAACTTTATGAAGCGGTTGAAGAAGCCGCGAAAGAACTTGGAATTGAATATGAAATGGAAAAGATAAACGATATAAATAAGATAACCGATATGGGCGTTATGGCTACACCGGCGCTGGCAATTGACGGTGAAGTGAAATTTTCGGCCAGAATACCGGAAAAGGAAGTTTTGAAGGAAATATTGAGTAAGTAACGGAGAATTCAAATGAGTGATAATAATTGCTCTTGTTCTTGTGGCAATAAAAATATGATTGTATTGGCCTGTTCCGGTTCTGCCGATGTTGGTGAAATAGCGGACAGAACCGCTAGAAAAATGTCAAAAGAAACATGTGTTAGAATGGGTTGTCTTGCCGGCT
>DAOWGR010000037.1 GCA_030637365.1 Elusimicrobiota bacterium | reverse complement strand
CAGTAAAACTAAAAAAAATCCACTTTGTGTATTTATCTTGCCTGTGGCAAGATGCGATAAAAGAAGTGGTGGGGTGAACGCCGCGTAAATAATCTAATTCCCTGCTTCCTAAAATTGCCTAAATAACCTTGTTGCCATAGAGTTTTTTTCGTTATTTTAGTGACTTTAGTTATACTAAAAAATACTTATTGACATTCATTAATATATAGGGTACACTTTTAGTAATATCCGGTTATCATCTATCTATTTATCCGGATAGGAGGAAAAAATGAAAAAAAGAGCGAATAAAGGTTTCACCTTGATCGAACTTATGATCGTGGTCGCGATTATCGGTATTCTTGCCGCAATAGCCATACCGAAATTTGCCGACCTTATCAGCAAATCAAAAGAAGGAGCGACAAAAGGCGGTTTGTCCACAGTCAGGAGTTCTCTGCAGATCTATTACGGAGACAATGAAGGTATGTTCCCCAATGATGATCTGGCTTCATTGGCCGTTGACGCCAAGTACTTCAACAAAATGCCGGATGCTAAGCTTCCCAAAACAGGAAAGAGTGATTCTGACGATACTATCACTTATTCTTCAATGTCGGTAGCCGGAGCGATGGTAGGTGTCACTGGCACAGCGAATGTCGGTGGTTGGGCTTACGCAAATGACATGACAGTTAATAATCAGTGGGGCAATTTCATTGTAAATTGCACGGAACTTGACCTCAAAGGCTTTTCTTGGACGACTTATTGATGTTTTTTGATTAAAAAAGGGCCCCGCTTTATCTTATATGAAGCGGGGCTTTTTTTATTCCGCGTTTTCCGCGATTGATGTGTTTGCGTAACACGACCCGTCTGGTTTCCCGCTAAAAATGGGACTATATTTTTCATCGTCTTTCATAGGATAAGCGGGTGGCAGGGTAATTTGGCCGTGTTTAGCCATAGATTTAACGATTATGGAAATAATTCTGATTTTTATAGCGGCCGTTATCGGCTTGATGATAGGCAGTTTTCTTAATGTTTGTATTTACAGGATTCCCAAAAGATTATCTGTAATAAAGCCCCGTTCTTTATGCCCCAAATGCTCCAATTCTCTCAAGTTTTATGATAATATTCCCGTTTTAAGTTTTATAATATTGAAAGGCAAATGCAGAAATTGTAAAGACCCCATTTCTTTTGTTTATCCCGTTACCGAATTGATAACCGCTTTTATAACCGCGTTGATGTTTTTTAAATGGAGTTCAAATCCTTTTTGGCTTGTCGCCGTTCTTATTTCAAGTTATATATTCATCGTTATAGCGATTATTGATTTTGAAACTATGATGATAGCCGATATGTTTTCATATGCCATAGGCTTTGTGGGCTTATCTTTTTCTTTTTTTAATCCGTATTTTTCAGGCGCTCCGCTTCAAAAATTGGCGCAATCGGCCATAGGCGCTTTCGCGGGGGCGGCTTTAATATGGTTATTGGCTTTTATAGGCAAGAAAATTTATAAAAAAGAGGCGGTTGGAGACGGGGATATTTTTCTTATGGCCGCCATTGGCGCGATGCTGGGAGTTGAAGGTATTTTGTCTTCTCTTATAATAGCTTCATTATTCGGTTCCGTTTATGGAATAACATTGATGATACTTAAAAAAGCCAAAAGGTTTGATCATATTCCTTTCGGCCCTTTCCTTTCTTTGGCCGCCATTATAAATATGTATTCATTTATCGGAATAAACACCTTCTTTTTCTATATATAATTCAAAAGGTAACAGGTGCCTTTTTGCCATTTTAAAAATATCTCTCCAAGGAAGACTCAAAAGGCACCTGTTACCTTTTATACTTTATAAAAAAAGTGAAAACGATTATAATCGTTTTCACGGATATAAAAAAGTACGGAAGAGGAGGGATTCGAACCCTCGAAACCCTTGCGAGTTTACAGACTTTCCAGGTCTGCGCCTTCAACCGCTCGGCCACCCTTCCATATTTTAATTTTCTTAAGATTTAATAATTCTAAACAAATTGTGTTAAGAGTTTTCGGTTTCGCCTTTCCGCCACTACTGCTTTGGCGGACCCGCCGATTAGTTTGGCGGGCAACCGCTCGGCCACCCTTCCATAATAAAAAACTACCAGACACCGGTTACTATGTTTATATGGTTGGGATAGGATTCGAACCTATGTAGGACGGAGTCCGACGGTTTTACAGACCGTTGCTTTTGACCGCTCAGCCACCCAACCATTATGTCACAGAATCTAAAACTACGATAACAGTATAGCAAAATCAGAATACGGAATTCAGCAAATTATGATTTAGTCTCTCGAGGCTCGTTTCGTGGTAGTTTGGAATTGGTAAAAGAAGAATATTAAATAATCGTATGATTGTTTGTCATATATTTGAAAGAGTAAAAATTATATAATTAGAATATAAGAGTTTCTTATAATTGAAGCATTAAAATAATAATTACGGCGAGTTAAGAATTGGAATTTTCTTATTCCTTTTCAATTTTAATTTGCGGCTAATGGAGGTAAAATGTGCTTAGCTGTCCCGGGAAAAATAATTTCTTTTAAAAAAAATATCGCTCAAGTGGATTTTAACGGAACCAGAAGGGATATTTCCATAGACCTTGTTCCCGAAGCCAAAAAAAACGATTATGTTCTTGTTCACGCCGGCTTTGCCATAAGTGTTTTAAGCGATAAAGAGGCTATGGAAACGCTTAATATCTTTAAGGAGATTTATAGTATTAAAGAGGATAAAAAATGATTAAAGTGAAAAATAATTTTTCTTCGCCTCTTTGGAGCGATTCTTCATTGGCTTGTAACGCTTTTAAAGAAATAACAAAGCTTGTTTCTCAAATATATTCCGAAACCGGAGAAAAAATCAAATTTATGGAGGTTTGCGGCACGCATACCATGGCTATTGCCGAAAGCGGAATGAGAAAGTTTTTTCCGCCGGAATTAAAAATGCTTTCAGGTCCGGGATGTCCCGTTTGCGTAACATCGCAAGGAGATATAGATAGAATTATCGCCATAGCCGCCATTAAGGATGTTATTATAACCACTTTCGGAGATATGATGAGAGTGAAAGGTTCTTCGGGCGGGGATCTGCATTCCATGCGCGAGATGGGCGCCGATATAAGAGTGCTTTATTCTCCTTTGGACGCTCTGCGCGTAGCGGCTGAAAATAAAGATAAAAAAGTCGTTTTTATCGGCGTTGGTTTTGAAACTACCGCTCCCATAATAGCTCAAACCGTATTCCACGCGCATAGCGGAAAAATAAATAATTTTTTTATCACGCCATTGTTTAAGCTTGTTCCGCCGGCGCTTAAAGCCGTTTTGTCCGATGATAAGCATAAAATTTCAGGGTTTATTCTTCCCGGCCATGTCAGTGTTGTCATAGGCGTCAAGGCTTATGATTTTGTCGTGAAAAAACATAAAGTGCCTTGTGTTGTGGCGGGATTTGAGCCGATGGATATTATCGGCGGCATAAATATGCTTCTTTTGCAGATTCTGCGCGGCGCGCCCAAGGTTGAGACCGAATATTTTAGAGCGGTTAAAATGGATGGGAATAAAAGCGCTCAAGCGATTATGAAGAAGGTTTTTAAAATTGCTTCCGCCGAGTGGAGAGCTATCGGAAGCATTGAAAAATCAGGTTTGGTTTTAAACGACGCTTTTGAGCGTTTTGACGCTTTTAAATATTTTAAAATAAGGCATTATGCGTCAAAAGAGCCTAAGGGCTGTATTTGCGGAAAAATAATTATGGGTCAAGCTCTTCCCGCCGATTGCCGGTTTTTCGGCAAAAAATGCGTTCCGTCAGATGCCATCGGACCGTGTATGGTTTCATCGGAAGGCGCTTGCGCGGCATGGTTTAAATACGGAGGATAAAAAAAGGCGCTAAGCGCCTTTTTAGTTGCAAGTTACAAGTCACCAGTCACAAGTTTTATAAGGAGCGCCGTAATTGTTATTGTTTGTAACCTGTGACTTGAGACCTGTAACCTGAGACTTGTTAATTATGAATATTGAAACATTGAAAGTTTTTAAGGATCTTGTTGAAACCGGGAGTTTTTCCAAGACGGCTGAGATTAATTATGTTTCTCAATCAGCCGTAAGTCAACAGATTAAAAAACTTGAAATCATATACAAATCCAAATTATTGAGCAGAGTGTCAAATAAAATACATCCCACGGTATCGGGAGAAACACTTTATAGAGCGGCCAAAAAGATACTCATAACTTATGATGAGGCGATAGGTTCCATAAGGCAATCCGTGATAGATAAAAAAGCCGCCAAAATAAAAATTTCAACCATTTATAGCGTCGGGACTTATGTTCTGCAAAGCTATATACGAAAATTTATGAAGGTAAGCCCAATAACCGAAGTGAATATTGAATATAAGCGGTTCTCGCAAGTTTATAAGGATATCGCTTTGGGCAGAGCTGATTTCGGAATGCTTTCCTGCCATGCTCCCATCAATAATAAAAATCTTTCCGTATCTTATATGTGTGAGGAAGAAATGGTTTTGATAGTCGGCTTGGGCAGTCAATTCGCCAAGATGAAAACCATAAATATACATCAAATGAACGGTAAAGACTTTATACTTTTTGATAAGGCTTTTCCTTCCAGAAAATATATTGACAGTGTTTTTAAGAAAAATAAAATTAAAGTGAATGTTAAAATGGAAGTGGACAATATTGAAACCATAAAAACTTATGTTAAATCCGGTTTGGGATTTTCCATAGTTCCCAAATCCGTGATAAGAAAATCGGAGAAAGGGGCGGATATTCATATATTGAAATTTTTGGGCATTAAAATGGCAAGGACTGTTTCCGTGATATATAATAAGAATAAAAAAATGTCCAATGCCAAGAAAGAGTTTTTAGAGATCACGAAATGCCGCGACGACAGCGCGACAGGCAGCCATCTTGCGCAAAAGTTTCGGAAGGGCGCGGCGGAGCTAAAAAGTGCGAGATGTGAGGCGGAATAAGCAAGAATAGCGCAGAGCTTTTGCGTTTTTTGCGGTTTAAAGAGGTGATAAGGTGAAAAATAAAACTATAAAAAGAATTCTTTTGGCGCATGGTTCCGGCGGCAGACTTACGCATGAGTTGGTAAAAAATTTATTTATTAGAAAATTTTCAAACAAGATTTTAAATAAACTTGATGATTCGGCCGAAATAAAGACAAAAAGCGGCCGAATAGCTTTTACCACGGATTCTTATGTGGTTGATCCCATTGAATTTCCCGGCGGAGATATGGGAAGAATCGCCGTTTGCGGAACGGTTAATGACCTTGCCGTTAAAGGAGCGAAGCCTTTGGCTCTCAGCGCGGGATTTATAATGGAAGAGGGTTTTGAGATAAAAACGCTTGAACGCATACTTTCTTCCATGAAAAAGGCGGCTAAAGAGGCGGGAGTTGAAATAGTAACCGGCGATACCAAAGTGGTTGAAAGAGGCAAGGCGGATAAGATTTATATAAATACTTCCGGCATAGGCTTTATTGAACCGAAAATTTTTCTTTCACCCTCCAAAATTTGCAATGGTGATTCAATCATAGTTAATGGGACTATGGCGGATCATGGAGTTACGGTTATGAATGCCAGAAATAATCTCGGTTTTAAGGGTAATGTTAAAAGTGACGGAGCTCCGCTCAATGGATTAATAAGAAAAATTTTATCATCGTGTAAATACATAAGATGTATTCGCGATCTGACAAGGGGAGGGCTCGGCACATCATTAAATGAAATAGCCGACGCGTCGGGGTTTTCCATGTTGATAAATCAAAAAGATATTCCCTTGAGTTCGGGCGTGGAAAGCGCTTGCGCTCTTCTGGGCTTGGATCCGCTTTATGTGGCTAATGAAGGCAAGATGGTTTTATTTGTTAAAAAGCGGGAAGAAAAGAAAGTTCTTAATTTAATGCGAAGCCACAAATACGGCAGACAAGCAAGAATCATAGGTTCTGTTTTAAAAGAAAAAAAACCTCAAGTGCGAATGAAAACCCTGCTGGGCGGAGAAAGAATCGTTATGATGCTTGAAGGCGAACAATTGCCGAGAATTTGTTAAAAAAAGAAGTCAGCCTGCCCGGCTTTAAGTTAGTTATGAAAAAAATATTTTTTTGGATATTAAGTTTTATAATAACCGTTTCTTTTGCCTATTTCCAAAAGATAACCGGCCCCACATATCCCATAAAAAATTCATTGAAATATAAAGAATCCATTCTTAATTATCATTTGCCAAGAAGCTGTACTATAGGTAAAAATGATTGTTTGATAAAAATAAAGATAGAAGAAGCGCGGCAGCGCGTAAGCGCGAAAGGCAAAGAACAGAGAGTGGAAATCAGCGAATTGAAATCAGAGAGCGATTGGGTGGGGACAATTGTTTGGCGCAGATATAAAACATCGGATGAATGGTCTTTTTTGGAAATGGATTATGCCGATAAAGAATTACGCGCTTGTATTGAGGAACAGCCGCCTGCGGGTAAAATTGAATATAAAGTTGAAATAGGAGATAAAAAAAATAAAGTTTTAATTACCCAAAAATCCGTAATAACAAGATTTAAAGGTTTTGTTCCGCCATATGTTCTTATTCCGCATATTATATTCATGTTCCTTTTTATGCTTTTTTCGGTCAGAATTTTTTTGGGAACTATGGATAAAAAATATGTGTTAAAACATTCGGTTCTTTTTAATATTTTCTTTCTTGTCGTTGGAGGTTTTATATTCGGGCCAATTACCCAAAAATACGCTTTTGGGTTTTGGTGGACAGGGTTTCCTTTCGGGCATGATTTGACCGATAATAAAGCTCTTATAATGATGATTTGCTGGATAATGGCTGCTGTTTCCATGTATAAATCCAAATATTCCAGAAGATGGATAATGTTCGCTTTAGCGGTTACTTTTGCCATGTATCTTATTCCTCACAGTTTGCTTGGCAGTGAACTTGATTATAATAAACAGGTCGCAGGCAACAGGCCGCAGGCGACAAGCAATGGGCAAGTAGGCAGTAAGAAGTAGCGACAAATTCTAAGGGAGTAACGAGAATATGCTGATATGTAAATAATGAAACTCCTATCACCGTATCAACTTAGTATCTTATTCTCGTTGTTTTTGTTGTCACGGAGATGATTTTTATGGCGATTATTAGAAAAAAAATAATAATCAGAGGCATTGTTCAGGGCGTTGGATTCAGGCCAAATGTCTATAAGCTTGCTTTAAAAAACCATGTTTTCGGCTGGGTTAAAAATAATGGCGAGGGAGTTGTAATTGAGGCTGAGAGCGATTTTGAAAATGTTAAAAAATTTATAGATGATTTAAAGCGGAAAAAACCTCCGCAGTCAAAAATTAATTCCATTAATATTTCCAATGGCAGAGTTAAAAAAGAAAAATCTTTTTTAATTTTAAAAAGCGGCGGAAAAAATTCCGGCGCATCCGCCATTATACCGGCGGATTTGAGTATTTGCGAAGATTGCCGAACGGAAATTTTAAAAATTTCAAACAGAAGATATTTATATCCTTTTACCAATTGCACGAATTGCGGCCCGAGATTTACAATAGTAAAGGATATTCCGTATGACAGGCCGCGAACAACAATGAAAAAGTTTAAAATGTGTTCAAGCTGCAAAAAGGAATATGAGAATCCTTTGGACAGGAGATTTCACGCTCAGCCCAATGCCTGCCCGGATTGCGGGCCTCGCGTATTTTCAAGCGCCGGCCGAAAAAAGTTGGAAGGATTGGACGCGTTAAACGCCGCCACCGAGATGATTATTTCCGGCGGAATTTGCTCTTTGCAAAGTTTGGGCGGATTCCATATCGCTTGCGACGCTTTAAATAAAAAAGCCGTTTCAAAAATCAGAAAATACAAACTCAGGCCTTCAAAGCCTTTCGCTTTAATGGTTTCAAATTTGAAAGAAGCTGAAAAAATATGCCATATAAATTCAAAGGAAAAGGAAATTTTAAAATCGGCCGCTTCTCCCGTTGTTATGCTCAAAAAAAAGAAACGGAATTTATATGAAAATGCGGCTCCCGGTCTTAATACTTTGGGGATTATGATTCCGTATACTCCTTTGCATGAAGCTTTGTTTCAATTGTTGAGGTCCCTAGGGTTTCAAAATCCTCTCATTATGACATCCGGCAATAGGCGGGATGAGCCTATAGCGAAAACAATT
>DAOWGR010000077.1 GCA_030637365.1 Elusimicrobiota bacterium | reverse complement strand
GAAAAATTGTCCAGTTTATCACTTAGCATTTCGTTCATAAATAATCACTCCCTCTTCCCATATTCTTTTTTTAAGAGATTTATTGGACAATTCATCCAATGAAAGCACATCAAAGTCCAAAAGTGTTTCAATATCTTCGTTTAAAATTTCTTTTATAAATCCGGCTTGCGCCGCGCTAATTCCTTTAACGGCAATATCAATATCACTGTTAACTTGCCTATCTCGCCTTACTTGAGAACCAAAAAGGATAATCTTATCAGGATTAAATTCCTGATTTATTTTAACCACTATTTGTTTTATAAGTTTTTTATCCAACATTCAAAAACCCTTCCAAGCAAATAACCGTGTGCGGTCCGGGAACGCACATTACGATTTTCGGAAATATCCATAAATTACAAGTCGTTCTCTTTAAAAAGAATCTCCCTCTCGGCCAATTTAAAATCGGACTGCGCCATATCTTCCACAAGCCCCTTAAAAGATATTTTTGGACGCCATTTTAGAACCTTATTTGATTTCGCGGGATTTCCAAGCAATGTTTCCACTTCGGCGGGCCTGTAAAAATCGGGATTTATTTTAATTATAGTTTCACCTTTTTTAACTTTGCAAGGCCTTGAAGTTTTAATTTCAGGTTCTGTGATTTTTTGAACTATCCCCTTTTCGTTTATCCCTTTTCCGGTCCATTTTATTATTATGCCTATTTTTTTGGCGGCTATTTCAACAAATTCTCTCACCGAATGCTGCTCGCCCGTGGCTATAACAAAATTTCCAGGTTTTTTCTGCTGTAAAATAAGCCACATGGCTTCAACATAATCTTTGGCGTGCCCCCAATCTCTTTTGGCATTTAAATTGCCGAGGCACAATTCCTTTTGAAGCCCCATATATATTCTCGTCAATGCCCTCGTTATCTTTCTTGTAACAAATTCTTCCCCTCTCAAAGGCGATTCATGATTAAACAGAATGCCGTTTGAAGCGAAAATCCCATACGCTTCGCTATAATTCGTCACCATCCAATAAGCGAACAGCTTGCTCACGCCATAGGGCGAGCGCGGATAAAACGGAGTTTTTTCTGTTTGAGGAATTTCCTGAACCCTGCCGTATAATTCCGATGTTGAAGCCTGGTAAAATTTTGTTTTTTTAGCCAATCCCATTATTCTTATAGCTTCCAAAATTCTTAAAGCCCCCAAAGCATCGGCATTGGCCGTATATTCGGGCTCTTTAAAACTTACCGCAACATGGCTTTGCGCTCCAAGATTATATATTTCGTCGGGGTTGGTCTCTTTGACAACTCTGACTATGCTTTCGGAATCGGTCAAATCACCGTAAAGAAGCTTAACCTTCGGATTCTTTTCACAAATCAGATGCTTTATTCTCTCCGTATTTACGACCGAAGAACGCCTTGTCAAACCGTAAACTTTATAATTCTTTTTCACCAATGAATCAGCCAGATAAGCTCCGTCTTGTCCCGTAATTCCGGTTATCAACGCTTTCTTTTTTTTAGCCATAATATTTTCCCTTTAACTTAAATTTGAATTTTGCGATATTTGAAGCAGTGCTTCATAAAGTGTCGGCAACTATGCGAACGAACAATGCCTGTCGTCAAGATTCACAATATCCCCTTCGGCAAAATGCTTGCCTGTTTGAATTTCAATAATTTCCAAATCTTTTCCGCCGAGATTGCCAATCATATACTCCGTTTTTTTGGGAATATCAATATGGCAATTTTCTTTAACAATGATTTTTTTCTTGCCAAGAATAATTTCAGCTCTGCCCGAAGCCACAAACCAATGCCTTAAACTGCTTTTATGATAGCGGAAATTTATTTTTTGATAAGGCAAAACTTTAATTTTCTTAACTTTATACGCCGGCAAATCCACAAGCACGGTATAATGCCCCCACGGCCTTTCAATCGTTAAATGCTCGTTAAATTCGTTTCTTTTTCTCTTCTTTAATTTTTGAACAATCTTTTTGACTTCCTGAGAACGATTTATATCCGACACCAAAACAGCGTCCGCGGTCTCAATAATTGAAAGATTGCTCACGCCTATGATTGCCAATAACCGCTTATCGGAATACAGAAGATTATTACTTGAATCAATATCTATGACATCGCCGAATTTAACATTTTTGTTTTTATCTTTTCCCAAAACCTTATGAAAATAATGCCAGCTTCCAACATCGCTCCAGCCTATGCGCGAAGGAATGGTATAAACCAATTTGGATTTTTCCATTATCGCGTAATCTATTGAAATATCGGGCATTAAAGAAAAATAACGGTTCAATTTTTCATAATTGATTTTATTTGACGCAAAAGCCTCATTATATATCCGCCATAATTCATTATGAGCGCCCGGCAAATACTTTTTAAATTCTTCAAGAATAACGGAAGCCTTAAATACGAACATTCCGGAATTCCAAAAATATCTTCCGGTTTTTAAAAATTTAGCCGCTGTTTTTAAATCGGGTTTTTCTATGAATTTTTTAACCGGCAAAACTGCGGCATTGAATGACTCGGGTTTTTTCTTTACTTCTATATAGCCGTAGCCCGTCTCGGGCGAATCGGGAACGATTCCCAATGTCACTATTTTCCCTTTTTGAG
>DAOWGR010000161.1 GCA_030637365.1 Elusimicrobiota bacterium | reverse complement strand
TTTTCATCTTTGGCAAGATTTTTAGGAAGGCTAAATATAAATTTAGACCCCTTGCCTATTTCAGACTCCACCCAAATTTTCCCCAAATGAGCTGAAGCCACATATTTTGATATGGTAAGGCCAAGCCCCGTTCCTCCGGCGCTTTGCCCCTTCACCTGTTCAAATTTATCAAATATCTTTTCCGCATATTCCAACGGTATGCCGTCACCGGTATCCCGAACATAAGCCACAAGATTTTTTCCATCATCCTTAAATCCAAGCGTAATGGTTCCATCTTCGGGAGAAAACTTAATGGCATTGCCGACCAAATTTATAAAGACACGCTCTACCAATCCGCTATCACCCTCATAGTCCATATCGCCATCTGAAGATATTTCAAATTGAATCCGCTTTCTTTTTCCAAGAGATTCCATTAAATCCACAACTCTGCAGGCCATATCCCCGAGGGAAAATTTTTCAATTTTTATATCCATTTTCCCCGCCTCCATTTTAGCTATATCAAGCATATTGTTTATCATGCCCAGCAATCTGAAAGACGCTCGATCTATGGAAAGCAGCATTTTCCTTTGCTCTACGGTAATGGGGCCGGGCAATTCCTTAAGCAAAAATTCAACAAATCCCTTAATGGCTCCCATCGGATTGCGCAAATCATGAGTTATGGAATGAAGAAATTCGTCTTTGATTCTTAAAATTTCTTTTTCCAGCGTAATATCATGAATGGCGATAAGCAGGCCCATTTGAACGCTCTTGTTGGGAGTTATGACAGGAAGAGAAAAACATTTGAAAAATCTTGAACTGTTGCTTAACAAAATTTCTATTTCCCGCGAAAAATTTTCTTTGGGATTATCGGACACCTCGCTGATTATATCCTTAATTTTCTCATCGGCGATCATACTCAAAAGATTTTTTCCCTCTAAAGAAGCGTCCTTATCCAAACCAAGAACGGAACGCGCCTTTCTGTTCGCGAGCCGCACATTACCGCCATAATCAGTCATAAGTATTCCGTCTTCAATGGAAAACAATATGGCTTCTATTTTCGCCTGCTCTTTGATTATTTTATCAACTTGCAAATCGGAATACTTTTTAAGCTGAGATATCATTCTGTTAAAAGTTCCGGCCAAATCCATCAATTCATCGCTGGATTGTATATTCACCTTATGATTAAAATTACCGGCCGCCACATATTCGGCGGTTTTTGTTATATGCATTATGGGACGCGCGAGCTGCCGCGACATAAGATAAGCAACGATGAAAACTATTACGAGAAACAATATGATTAAATAGAAAGCCTCCTTCCTCATAAAAAGAGCGTAATTATAAGCCTCTTCCTTTGATTGTTTGATTATAACGGCCCCTCCGATTGAAGGCAACGGAGCATAAGAACCTATAAAAGGATTACCGGCGTAATCCACATATTCCAATGACCCCGCTGAAAGAGATTTTAAAGCCTGCTTGACAATGGGCCAAGAACCAACACCTTTTTTATCCAATTGAATATCTTTGGGATAAAGTATCGGAGTCCCCGATGAATCCATAATAATGGCAAAACCCGTTTTGCCCACTTTACTGTTCTCAACCGCCGCCGATATATGATTCATATTTACAAGAATACGAATTACAAATTTTCCCAAAGAAGAATAATAAAACGCCATATCTTTCGCTTTTTCATCGCAATAAAACCTAATAATTCTTTTTTTGTTTTTAACGACATTAAATAAATATTTGTCTTTGGAATAATCGGAAAGCCGATCTTTGTTCTCAGACTTAGCGCCAACTACCTTAATCAGCTCATTGCCCTTATTGGATATTATGGATATTTGCTTCACTTCGCTGTTGGAATCCACAAAAGAAGTCAGTAAAATTTGTTTGTTTTCCCAATCCATTTGATTCATGGCGCTCATTATAAAAAACGCTTTTTTATCAAAATCTGAAACAAAGGAGTCAAAAGTGTTGGAAATTTTATCCGCCGTGCTTAAATGCAACTCTAAAATGGCTGTTTTAACACCAAGCTGCCCCATGGTTATCAATCTGTTTCCCAAAAGAACTATGGGAATAAGCGAAACCAACGACATCACTATTAAAAGTTTGGGGAAAAGCTTAATTTTCATAAAAGTCAATTATAATAACAAAAGAAGTCCGAAGCAAGAAGCCAGAAACCAGAAGTATAAGGAATCTCCTTATAAATCTTGCCTCTTGCTTCTGAACTCTTGCCTCTGTTTATCGTTCTTATTTTTAATTTTTCAACAAAGCGTTTAAATGGATATCAATTTTTAATATATCAGATTCAACCTTTAGCAATTGGCTGTAAAT
>DAOWGR010000168.1 GCA_030637365.1 Elusimicrobiota bacterium | reverse complement strand
GGGTAGTTACTGTTTTTGTTTTTTGTTCTGCCTAGCCGCATTGCTGTTTCGTTTTTGTAGTTTGTTGTTTCTGACTGCTAACTTGTTGTCTCTTGTTTCTCTTTTCGTTAGTCCCGGTGTTTCTTTATAAATCCCAAGGTTATTCCATGTGTCAAACATTCGCTCGCGGCCAATTCAAGTATCGGCGTCGGCATAACATTTTGATTAAGGAATGTTTTTAGTTTTAAAGTTTCTTTTATCAGAATTTTTAAATCGTTTTTTTGATTCAAATCATTGCTTATTATCCATTTTTGATGGGTTTTTGTCAGAAGAATATTTAACATTAAGCGCGTTTCTTCTCTGGCAAGATAGCTTTCTTTTGGCAGTGTGGATGAAAGCTTAAAAGGATATGCCGGGCTTGAGGTGTCGATTTTTTGAAGTTTCGCCATGATGCGTTTCATATCCATGGCTGTTTTTACGGAGCCGTTTGAGAATCCGCTTAAAAGAGCGGCTTCATTTAATGGAATATTGTTTCTTGCCAATATTTCTTCCACATCTTCAATTGAGAGCGGGCCGAATTCTATTGTATGGCAACGGGATAATACGGTGGGGAGAAAAGCGTTTTTTTGAGAGGATATTAAAATAAAAAAAGTGTTTTTCGGCGGTTCTTCCAAGAGTTTTAACATGGCGTTTTGAGATTCTCTTGTAAGGGTGTCCGCGTCATTGACAATCAGTACTTTATGTTCTGAAAGCAATGGTTTTTTATAAGCGTATTTTGAGAATTCTCGCACTGTGTCTATTTTTAGTTTTTTCTGTTTTTTTACATCCTCATCAAGCAGGCGCGCTTGAAAGGCCGAATCTATTATTCTGACATCGGGATGCGCTCCGCTTTCGATTTGTTTGCAAGAGAGGCAATAATTGCAAGGTTTCACTTCATCGGCCTTTTTTTCGGTTTTATTTTGATTTTGAAAAAGGCCGAGAGACGCGGCGTCTTCTTGAGGTTTTTCACGCGAGCAGTTTATGCTTTTCGCGAATTCCGTGGCGGTTATGAATTTTCCCACGCCTTGCCGGCCGTTAAAAATTATGGAAGGCGGAACTCTTTTTGAAAGGAGAAGCGCTTTTAAATGATTTAAAACATTTTTATGGCCTAAAATTTTATTTGAATACATGGCGTTTACGCTTTATTTTTTTTATTATTTCGGCGTGAATGTCTTCTATGGAGTTTGCGGCGTTTATTTTTATTGTTCCCGGTTTATCTGAAAGTATTTTGTAAGCTTTGTTCACTCTTTTTCTGAAATTTGCCGACGCGCTTTCCATTCTATCGGCTCCTGAAAGCTTCTCCGCCAAGCGTTCTCTTTCATTAAAAATTCTGTCGGGTATGTTTAAAATTATAATTATATCCGGCTTTAAGCCGCCGGTGGCTATTTGGTTTAAAGTTTCCACCGTTTTTATGGGGAGCTTTCTGCCATATCCTTGATAGGCGACGCTTGCCAGGGTAAATCTGTCTGAAATCACCACTTTTCCTTTTTTAAGAGCCGGCAGGATTATGTCGCTTGTATGTTGAGCTCTCGCGGCTTCATAAAGCAAGAGTTCGGATAAAGAAGATATATTTCCATTGGGATTAAGAAGTATTTTTCTTATATCTTCGGACAGTTTTGTTCCGCCCGGCTCTCTGGTTAAAATAATTTTATGTTTTTTTTCTTTAAGCCATTTGACCAAAAGTTTGGCTTGAGTGGATTTGCCCGATCTGTCCGGGCCTTCAAAAATTATAAAAATGCCTTTTTTTCTCATGGAAACAATATTCTATTAATTTTGGACTGAATAAAAAAGGCCGCGAAACTTAAAAATTCCGCGGTCTTTTTAATAGTTGTTTGTTCTTTTATCCGTTACTTTGTGACCTGAGACCTGCAACCTGTTGCCTATGTCTTGAAACCTGTATCCTGAAACCTATATCCTGTCGCCTATGTTCTTAAAATGCGAAGCCTTTTAAGAACATTCCGAATATCCGCAGTCATGGCAGGTGGGGCCGGAACAACCCGATTCATAGCTTACATTTGAAGAATAGCATTTGGGGCAATAGGATGTTCTGGACATTTCCCATAATTCAAGTTTGTCTTGTTTTTCTCCGGAGTTTATCCAACCGGTTCTTTTAAGATGGCTTCTCAATCCTATTGATATGGCATGGGCTATGGAATTTACTCTGTTTTCTCCAAAACCGACCGGTCTGTCCCCTTTGACGGAATTAAGATGTTTAATAATATTGAGAGGCTCTCCGCCTTCTTCAAAATATTTTGACATCAGTATTCCTATCAAAGCGGTAAGGCCGCTTATCTCGGTTCCGAGAGGAGGAATATTCGTGAATATTTGATACGGGCCGTGCTCATTGAAATTTATATGCATGTGAAGCGGGCCATATCCCGTTTTAATTTGAAAATATTCGGATGATACGCCGAAAGAGCGATAGGAAGCTTTTTTCTTCGCTTTGTTGGCGGTTTGGGCCGATATGTTTAAAACCTGCTGTGTTTTGCAGCCGTCTCTATAGACGGTTAAACCTTTACAGCCGAGTTTATGCGCGAGCATATAACAGGTTTCAACATCTTCCACTTTGGCGGTGGACGGCATATTTATCGTTTTTGACACGGCATTGTCAATATGTTTTTGAAACGCGCCTTGAATTTTTATATGGTTTTCAATGCTGACATCATGAGCTGTGGGAAACAAGTCTTGGATTTGTTTCGGTATTTCAACAATGCCTCGTATGGCTTTATGATTTTTTTCCACTTTTTCCAAAAGAGTTTTCTCATCAAGGCCGAAAAAATAATTCTTTTTGGATATTTCTTTGAAAAGAGAGTTCACTTCAAAAAAGGTGTCTTTTCTTTCAGGCGCTTTTCCGTTTTTAAGAGCGTCAAGAGCTTTGGCGTTATAACGAGTGTAAGCTATGGCGAAGAAAGGCTCTATGCCCGAACCCTGAAGGCCGGCGGCTATGGCTATGGTGCCGGTAGGCGCTATGGTGGTGCGGGAAGCGTTTCTTGGTTTTACCGAATTTCCTTTATAGTATTTGCCGTTGGCATCGTATATGGAATTTTTCCAATTTGGGAAAATTCCCCGTTCCTTGGCTAATTCACAAGAGCATTCCATTGCCTTTTTATTTATGAATTCCATTATTTCTTCGGCTTTTTTAATGCCTTGATGGCTGTCATAAGCTATGCCCATTTTTACCATTGTTTCGGCCCAGCCCATAATGCCGAGTCCGATTTTTCTGTTGTTTTTTACTATTTTTTCTATCTCTATCAGAGGATAGTTGTTTATCTCTATGACATTGTCCAAAAATCTGATTGCCGTTTGTATTGTTTTTTCCAATTTTGAGTAATCTAATTCTCCTCTGGTAAGTTCTCCGACTACAAAGTTTGACAGATTTATGGAACCGAGATTGCAGGATTCCCATGGCAGAAGAGGCTGTTCGCCGCAAGGATTTGTGCTTTCTATTTTTCCTATGGCGGGGGTGGGATTGGTCATGTTTATTTCATCCATGAAAATTATTCCGGGATCGCCCGATGTCCACGCCGATTCCACCATCATATTGAAAATTTCTTTGGCGTTTTCGGTTCCCACCGCTTTTTTTGAATTGGGATTGATAATCTCATATGTGGAATTAGATTCAACCGCTTTCATGAATTTGCTGTCAATCGCGACGGAAATATTGAAATTTTCCATTATTTTATTTTTTGATTTCATGGTTATAAAATCTTTTATTTCAGGATGCCAATAAGGGAGGATTCCCATATTCGCTCCTCGTCTGGTTCCGCCTTGTTTTATAACATCGGTCATTTGGTCAAAAAGCTTCATAAAGGATAAGGCGCCCGAGGCTATACCGTTTGTTTTTCTTACTTTATCGCCTTTGGGTCTTAATCTTTCAAATGAAAAGCCGGTTCCGCCGCCGCTTTTTTGTATTAAACTTTGCGCCGTAAGAGCTTTTGCTATTCCTTCCATTGAATCGGGAACGGGTAAAACATAACAAGCCGATAATTGCTGCAATTCGCGGCCGGCGTTCATAAGAGTTGGGGAATTGGGCAGAAAATCAAAATCCGCCATCATATTGTAAAATTCGTTCTGTTTTGCGTCCACTATATCTCGCGCTTCTTCTTCATTTTGATATATTTTTTCAAGATTGTTCAAAAATTTTGAAAAGTTTTTTTCCCTATCCTTGGCTTCATGCAATCCGTCATGGAATAAAATTGTTCTGTTTGATATTTCTTCATCGTAATTGGTTTCCGTTATTCTTGCTTTTACATCTTCAAGCAGTCCCCACTTTTCCGCGTTTGGGTGAAAAATAATTTCGGATAAAGCTATGTTGCGCGATACCCGCTCAAAAAGTTCTTCAACGGTTTTTTCGTCTTTCAGGTATTTGTCTTTTATAACTTTGCTTTGGTTTTCATTTATGGCAATGGCTTTCTTTTCAAGTGTCATATTTTTCATTCTGCGGAGCTCCCTAATTGTATTTTTTTGTTTCCCCTTATTTTCTTCTTCAAAAAAACTTAAAGGTGGGAAGGCGTAGTTTGCCTGAAGCCGTTTGATAAAGGCTTGAACTGATTTTGAAGAAGTTTTTTTGGAACATAAGTAATTTACAAATTCTCTAAAATGCTTGTCAAATTTTTGGAGAGTTGCTTTTTTGGGCGAAAAAAACGCCTAAAAAGGCACCTGTTGCCTTTTAATTGTTTGAAAAACCGCGTCCCAATGAGGATTTGCCTTTTTACAAAAGGCAACAGGTGCCTTTTGTAATTTTAGACTTATTTTTCGGCAGACAAACTTGAGAAGAGTGAGAGGCGGATAAAATTGTTATAATTAAAATATTGTTTTCGCTGATGGAAGAGTTTCGGATAAAGATGTTCTTGCTTGATTGAGGAAGGGGGCTATGTTGTTAAAATACGATTTTGGGGAGAGTTTAAGATAACCGAATTTTTTCATTGGAATAAGATTGGGAGAAGTATGGCTGTATCTGATTTCTTCTTTAATGCGCAGGCAATAATTACGAAACATATAAAGGATAAGATAAATATAAACAGTTCCGCGAAGAATACCGTTGGCGGAGTATCAATAAAGGGCAAATTCAAAAAATGATTTTAATAAAGCAATGTCGGTGAAATTTGGAAGATTTGGAAACTAAGGCTTAATCGAATGAAAATAAACCGGGTTTCTCAATTACCTAAT
>DAOWGR010000072.1 GCA_030637365.1 Elusimicrobiota bacterium | reverse complement strand
CAGCTCCAAAAAACAAAAACCTTGCATGGATTTTTTACAAGCAAGACTAAGCTCTCATGAAAGGAAGGAAGTATTTTGTTGTGGTCATCCATAGCACACTCATCATGAACCTAATTTAAAAATTAGATTCAGAGGCAAGAGGCAAGATTTGTAAGGTATTCCTTATATATCTCCCGCCAATGAAGCGTGGCGGGTCCGCCGAAGAAGTAATGGCGGAGACTTCTTGCTTCTATCCGTTACTAAAATACTTTACCAAAATTTTAACCAAAAAAGAACAAAAACACACAATGTTTTTCAGAAAAACAAGATTCAGCCTTAAACCTGTTTCACTTTATAACCCTTTTTTTATATCATTTAATAAACTGCAGGCCAAGGCTAAGATTTAGGTTTAGTAATAAAAAATTGCTATTTAACCATCTGATGGCCATAGGCCCTTGCCTGCCCGCCCAAGAAGCAGCTGTTTTTGTTGTTTTTACTTGACCTTAATCTTCCCGCCATTAAGGCATCGGCGGGTCCGCCTAAGAAGTAGTGGCGGAAACCTGCTGTTCTTAAGGAGCCACTCTCATGAAAGCTATTTTTAAACACAAAGCCGCTTCCGGCGCCAAATACGGAGACATTGATATTCCGGTCATAAAAAAAGACGAGATTTTAATAAGAATAGACCATGCCTCAATCTGCGGAAGCGATATTCCGATATATAATTGGAACAGCTGGGCGCCTGAAAGAATAAAACCGCCAATGGTATTCGGACATGAATTGGCGGGCGAGGTGGTTGAAATAGGACAATTCGCCAGAGATTTTAATAAAGGCGATTTTGTTTCCGTTGAATCGCATATCTTCTGCGGCCTATGCTATCAATGCAGAAATGATCAAAGGCATGTCTGCAGCAATGTCAAAATAATCGGCTTGGACACGCCCGGCGGATTTTCCGAGTACGCCGCCATTCCGGCGCGCTGCGCCTGGAAACATACCGATAATTCCATCAAAGATATCGCCTCCATTATGGAACCTTTCGGCAATGCCGTATATGCCACGCTTATTGAAGATGTAGTGGCCAAAACCGTTCTGGTTTCGGGCTGCGGCCCGCAAGGGCTTTTTTCCATTCCAATCGCCAAAGCGAGCGGAGCAAAAACGGTTATCGCCCTGGATACCGCTCCCTACAGAAGAAAATTGGCCGAGAAAATGGGCGCGGATTATGTGTTTAATCCCGCCGATAAAAACATAGAAAGTAAAATCAGAAAGATACTGAAAAACAGAGACGGCGTGGATGTGGTGGTGGAAATGTCCGGCAATCCCGTTGCCATAGATTTTGGCTTGCATATGCTCGGATTCGGAGGAAGATTTACGGCATTCGGCCTGCCAAGCTCAAAAATAAAAATCAATTATTCAAACGATATAGTATTTAAAGGCCTGAGAGTATACGGCATAGTCGGAAGAGAAATATTTAAAAGCTGGTATACCATGGAAAGCCTCTTGAAATCAAAAGCTGTGGACCCAAGACCGGTAATAACGCACAGATTCAGTTTCAAAGACTATAAACAAGCTTTCAAAGTAATGAATTCAAAAGACAGAAAATGCGGAAAAGTTATCTTAGTTCCGTAGGAACTAATAGGTTGCAAGCTTTTTTGCTCGACCTTAACCTTCCCGCCATTAATGCATCGGCGGGTCCGCCTAAGAAGTAATGGCGGAAATCTGCTGTTATTTAAGGAGAAACTTTTATATGAAATTTAAGACATTGAAATTCGCCGATGATGAAGTAAAAAATTTAAAAAAAGCCAACAGATTTATCAACCCGCGCGTTCTTAATTCCGCGCAGGAGCCCGTGGCCGTTATAGACCGGAAAAAAGTCGTCAATCTCACGTCAAATAATTATCTCGCTCTCGCCAATAACCCAA
Organism: Elusimicrobiota bacterium; assembly: GCA_030637365.1. Taxonomy (GTDB): domain Bacteria; phylum Elusimicrobiota; class Elusimicrobia; order Elusimicrobiales; family UBA9959; genus JAKLQJ01. The sequence continues at coordinate 1,362 of DAOWGR010000072.1, read as the reverse complement.
AAGTAAAAAAAGCCTCCATTGACGCCATAAAAAAATACGGCGCCGGAACAGCCGCCGTCAGAACAATTATCGGCACCATGAGCATCCATACGGAACTTGAAAAAAAATTCGCCGCCTTCAAACAAGCGGAAGCGGCCATACTTTTTCAATCCGGCTTTACCGCAAATACCGCTCTCTGCCAATCCTTAATGACAAGTCCGGAAGATTTGCTTATATCCGATGAATTAAATCACGCCTCAATAATAGACGGCGGCAGACTGGCGAAAGCGGCCAAAAGAATATACAAACACCGCGATATGAATTCGCTTAAAGAAATACTTGAATCAAAAGAAGCCAGGAAAGCCAGAAGACGCATGATAGTGACCGACGGCGTATTCAGCATGGACGGCGATATCGCTCCATTGGATAAAATAAGCGCGCTGGCGCGCAAATACGGCGCCATCACAATGGTTGACGACGCTCACGCGAGCGGCGTAATAGGCAGGCAGGGAAAAGGCACGGTGGATTATTTTAACCTTCACGGCAAAATTGAAGTGCAGATAGGCACGCTGTCAAAAGCCTTTGCCGCAGTAGGCGGCTACGCGGCCACAACAAAAAACCTTCGGGATTATCTGGGCTCGGTGGCAAGGCCGTTTTTATTCTCAAGCTCTCAGCCGCCGTCAGTCGCGGCCACATGCCTGGCCGTGCTTGATATATTGAAACATGACCCAAGAATTCTAAAGAAGCTTTGGAGCAATACAAAGTTCTTCAAAGAAGAACTGAAAAAAGCCGGGTTTGATATCGGCAACAGCGAGACTCCGATTGTGCCCATTATGGTGGGCGACACTCAAAAAGCCATTAAATTTTCGCAAATGCTTTTTAAAGAAGGCGTCTTCGCCCTTTCAATAGGCTTTCCCACCGTGCCGAAAGGGAAGGAGAGATTGCGCGCCATAGTAACGGCGGGCCATACGATAAAAGATTTAGAATTCGCCGTAAAGAAGTTTATCAAAGTAGGAAAAAAACTTAATATTATTTAAAAAAAATCCAAACTTCTTCCCCCTTTATAAAAGGGGGACTGAGGGGGATTTGAAAAGAAACAAACTAATTTTCATCTGAGATTATTCAGCGGATCCTGAATTGATAGAGTCCTTTCGATATTTACCTGTATGACCATGGTCGCTTAGTACTGCGCCATTCCGTATCTCAGCCTCCCATTAGCCCAAGTCGGCTTCCGAACGGCCATACAGGCAAACACCGAAACGCCTCTTATTTTTATTTAACTTTTATCGTATTTTATATAAGAGTCCCAACCCCATTTACGATACAGCTGAATTACCCGACCTAAACAAGGAAATTATCAAAGTCGGCAAAAAAACTAAATAT
>DAOWGR010000084.1 GCA_030637365.1 Elusimicrobiota bacterium | reverse complement strand
TCCGGCAAAAATTATTTTATGCAGAGGATAAAGGCCATACCAATAAATATTGCCAAAAAGACCTTTGGGCTCAAAATAGGCTGTCTGTCTTAAAACACATTCATCTTCCTCATTTATTATCGGCAATACTTCAAATTCAAGCCAGCCCTTGCCCGGAAGCTTCATCTCGGCGCGAAGCAATATAAGCCTTCCTTCTATAACCCTTTCAACCCGCCAAAAATCCAATGGCTCGCCCTGCCTTAAAATATCCGTATGCCGTCTGCTCCTGCGCATGCCGACCCCGCCAAGCAACAAATCCAGCCAGGCGCGCGAAGTCCACAGCCAATTGGCGTAAAACCAGCCGCGCGCTCCGCCTATGCCGGTAAAAACCTTAAACACTTTATCGCAGGCCGCGTTTATTCCTATATGCCTTTCTTCGGCGCTCATGCCCTCTTTATCGGTAAAGGCATACGGTTTCTTTTGAATCGGTATAACCGACATGGCCCATGTGGTTTCAACCGCGTTCTCGCTTATTCTCATCAAAGCGTATTTAACGGCAGTTCTGTAATCCAAAGGTTTTATTTCGGGAAACAGTTTAAGCGCGTCCTGACTTTTGCAGACAACATCGTTTGAAAGGCTTTCAAGCAAAGGCATGGCGAACATTGACGGAATGGGCGTGATAAAACCTATAACTTTTGAGAATAAGTTCGGCAGCCACAGCCGACAATTGAAAATTCTTCTTTTAAGGCCGCGGGTCTCGGCGTAAATTTTAAGCAAGTCGGTATAAGGATGAACGCTCGCGCCGCCTACCTCAATTATTTTATTTTCCGTTTCTTTTTTTTCAAGACAATTTATAAGATAACTCAAAACATCTCTGATGGCTGTCGGCTGGCAGAGGCTTTGAAGATATTTAAAACTGAGAATGACAGGCAGTCTTTCAACCAGATACCTTATCATTTCAAATGAAACGCTGCCCGAACCCACAATAATGGCGGCGCGAAATTCGGTAATGCTGATTGAGGAAGAACGCAATAAATCGCCGACTTTATGGCGGGATTTCAAATGTCTTGAAAGCTTGGCCGAATTATCACCGAGCCCGCCCATATAAACTATTCTTTTGACATTATTCTCTTTGGCGGCTTTGGCAAAATTATTGGCTGAAATTTCTTCCAATTTTTCAAAATCGGGCGTATCCGCCATGGAATGAACCAGATAGAAAGCCGCGTCTATATTTTTAAAAGCCGAAGATAAGCCTTCGCCTTTTAAAATATCCCCTTTTAATATTTCGGCGTCTTTAGCCCATGGCTTGCCTTTGATATGCGAAGGATGGCGGGCAAGACAGCGCACCTTATAGCCTTTCTCTATAAGACGCGGCGCGAGCCTGCCGCCGATATATCCGGTAGCCCCGGCAATAAGAATGGTTTTTATCATAAGTTAGCAATCAGATATCTGAGAGCGAATAGCAGTAAACAAAAAAACAAATCACTCATAAAATTGAGTTTTAATTTTTTATGCGGTTTTTTCCGTTATCATTTCCCTAATCTCCCCTTTCCAATCTCTACTCTCTATCCTCATTGTACTAAAAAAGCGCGAGACAAAAATTACAAAACATCAGGCAAAATTTTCACGCTCTGTAAACGGAAAATCAGCGGTTTTAAAAAATACGGGCCGGCGGAAACAATATCCCGCCGGCCAAAATCATGAATTTTTAAGAATGTTTTTAATTCGAATTTAGAATCTATAACCGCAAACCACCGCGGGAACAATAAACATAATGTCTCCATCGAAAATCTTGTGATACCTTATCTCCAGAAGTCCGAAAAAACTGTCGGTTATATCTTTCTGAACGCCTACTCCCAAATTCATTCCCCAATCATTATCCGTGCTTTCCAAATTATAATCGGCGAGATCATATGTCGCGTCAAGATTCATTTTGATATGATAAAAACCAAAACCAAAATGAACATAAGTCTTATAATCGCCCATTTCATGGTGATATTTCACGAAAGCGCTTATGTCATATATCTTTATATCTGCGTCATTTGAAACCAAAGTCTTACCATTCGCGGTTCCAAGCGCCTCCATAAAGGAATCTTTCATCGGATGACTCAAGTTATAGCCAAACTCAAGGCCTAAAGTAAATTTATCATTCACATTATAGCCGCCCTGCATATTGACGCGAAAAGAGCCTTCAACCATATCAGCCTTATCCCCAATCGGCATTGAATAAGCCGGCAGGATTTCAAACTCATACTGCTTGTCGGCCGCCAATACTTCGGCCGATGAAACCGCAAAAAACACCCCTGCCAATATTATCATTAATTTTTTCATTTATCCTCCCGAACTATCGTTTTTCACTCCCCCATTATCAATCGTTATAATAATACTTCTTTTAGAAAACCGCTTGCAAGGTAATTAATCAAGTCAAAACGACAGCGCTGTTTATCAATATTTTTCGGCGCTGATTTTATTTTTATAAGGCTTGGCTTCCGGCCATGATAAAACTTCGCTTAATTTGTCGGCCGGAACTTCTATGGCCGATATGGAATTTAAAACGGCCGAATCCGCTATTTTAGCCTCTATATAGCCCAGTCTGTTTAAATCTACAAATGAATAAAAACTCCTTCTGTCTTTAATATTCAAGAGTTCTTTTGAAAGTTTATCCGCCTTGTCTTTTGGAAAAGAGCGCAAAAAATTCGTGATTATAAGCGGATAAAGATCATCCAAATACCGCCCTGAAAAAACAGTGCTGGAAAAGCCCGCCATATCGTCTTTGCTTACTTTGACCTCTTCTTTCATTTCCTTCAGGCGATAAGTTTTGAGAAAATAATAACCGCTTGAAAAAGAACCCCAAGTTTTGTTTTTCAAAGCTTTAATATTAAGCCTGAAAAGCACATCGCCGTAGCGCTTGCGGCCCTGCGGCGGGCCCAATGAAGCAAATACGCAATTATGTCCGCCGAATAATTTATCTTCCATTACGGGCGTAAACGGTTTTTCTTTCAGCCAGCCGTCTTTTGTGGCTTTTGAAGCGGACAATAATCCCCCCGCTTTAAATATGGAGCGCAGTTTATCAAATTTAACTCTGGTAACAAGATAAGGCTTAAACGAAGAAGCCTTGGACATTATTTTCTTTTCCCTCTTGCTGAACGGCTCAAGCAATAATTTTAATTGCTTGATGCGCGCTGAAGAGGCGTAATCTATAAGTTTGAATTCTTTTTCAAAAGAAATATCGGAACTTAAATTAAGGGTAAAACTTTCAACATGTGAGCGGGCTATCGGGCCGCCGCAGGTTTCAGCCGACAAAAAACCCGGAACATACGCGAAAAAAAACAAGAACGACAATATAAATTTAAACATAATTTCTCCCCAACCGATAGAATACGCTTAAAAGCGCCTGTTACCTTTAATTATGCGCCCGGCGGGAATCGAACCTGCAACAAAGGCTTCGGAGGCCTCTATTATATCCATTTAACTACGGGCGCAACATTAAATTTACAGTACGACAGCTCGACAGAGCTACAGTAACATAAACACAATGCCGTTACCGGCACACTGTTTTCTGCCGCGCTGACGCGCTATTTATTAAGCCACTCTTCCATCAAAACTTTAATCTGCGTCTGATAACGCGCGCCTGCTCTCTCTGCCTTTAACTTAAAGGAATTAAGCATAATTTCCGGAATCTTAATACTTATCAATTTGCTTTTTTGCTTTTCCTTTCCCAAATGAAGCTTTCTAAAATCTTCAAGAAAACAAATTATCTGCTTTGGAGTCATTTTCTTGCAATGCTTGAGATATTCTTTTGAAAACCTTTGCACGGATTTCATTTCAAGCTCTCCAATGCCTTTATATCTTCCAAATCCTGAGCCCTGCCGCTTTTCCGCTTCATTTCTATAAGCTCCTCAATTGCCAATACGGGAAGATTAATATCTTCGGATTTTATATATTTTATTTTCCTGCCTTTCAGCTCATAAGGCAATATAATATTAACAATTTCCGCCGGATTTTCAGAATTCCAAAAACTCCAAGCAATCAAATTTTTATTTTTTATATATTCAAGCCTAAAATCAAAAACTTTTCTCCCGTCAACGGGAAGCCGCGAAACCAAACCCATGCTTTTTAATGCCGATTCAGCCGCGATAAAACTTTTCTTATCAAGCTCCAAAACAATATCCAAATCCACAGTTCCGCGCACCGCGCCGTGAAGCGCCACAGCATAACCGCCAACTATGGCGAATTTAACTTTATGTTTTTTTAAAATCTTGACTATTTTATAAATAAACATGGTATATACCGGTATATACTTAGTATACACCCTATATGTAAAACTGTCAATAT
>DAOWGR010000086.1 GCA_030637365.1 Elusimicrobiota bacterium | reverse complement strand
CGGGAAGCTTGGATAAAGCTTCTTTCGCGTCTTTGAGATACAAACTGTCGGGATTATTCTTTATAAAGGCTTCAAGAAGTGTTTTTCCATCCTCGGTTTTACCTTAAACAACTTTTTCAACGGCGGCGACAAATTCTTTTTTCTCTTTATCAAGCTTCTTGGCCGCCTTCTCGGTCATACCGCCTTTCCAATACAATTCCATCGGGTCCGCGCTTTGATCCGCTCCCCTCACAGCCGCCACAGCGCTTATGCGCACCTTGGGAGCAAGCCGTTTTTCAATTTTGGCGTTTAAGCTTTTTAAAACATTTTTATACCAGCCCATAAAACCGCCGCCGCTTGCCGCGAAACAGGTATTTGCGGTAAAAACCAAAATAAGAATAAATAATATTTTTTTCATGCAGCCTCCAATTAAACTGCAGGTATTAGGTAGAGATTAAGGTTAAAAAATAAGGAAACTCCTTATTTCCACACCTATACCTTATTGCGCTTCCCGCTTATTATCTACCTTCGCCTGTTTTTATCTGCTTCTTGCTTCTATTTTTTGACTCTAAACTATTTCTTTTACAGCATACACCAGAATCAGTTAACAATCAATAGACATTAGTTACATTTTGCAAATCACCAATTTCTACCCGATCCATCCTACCGCCACCACTCCCGAGTAAGAAATTTGCTTATGCAAATCTCCGATTCTGGAGAGTTATGCCATAACCACACACTGAACCCAAACTTCAGGTCAAAAAATGGTTTTACTTTATTAATTTCGAGCCAATCACTTTAAGGCTTGAATCTAATTTTATGGCTTTTTTGACAAAAGCTTTAACATCGTCCTTCTTTCCCAGTTTAACGGAAACTCTGGCAAGATTAAGCCAAATGTTCGCGTCATAACCATCGGCTCTTGAAGCTTTGAAATAATATTCCTTGGCTTTCTCGTATTTGCCTTCCAAGAATTCAATATTGCCCATATTGTTTAAAACAGTGGCATCAAGAGCGTCCTCATCCAATAATTTCTTTAAATGCTTGCGAGCATTTTTATATTCGCCATATTCAGCGTACAGTATGCCGAAATTTATAAGAGTTTCTCTGTCATTGGGCTTAGTCCTTAATACCGCTTTATACCGCTTCTTAAGGTAATTATACCTGACATTTGAAAGAGATTTTATGGCTTCGGTTATTTTTTCATCCAATTTTTTTCTTTTTCTATCGGAAAAATCCTTATCGCTTTCAGGAAGCGTAACGGGCTCAAAAAATGTCCAGGCTGTGCGCACATCTATCGCCTTAACATCCTTTTTATTCTCCCTGTACATCACGGCCTGATGCTTTATCGCGTCAAAGAAGTCTTTGCCCAGCAAAGTTGTTTCAAGACCGACCCAATAGGTATTATCCCGTTTTATAAGATACTCGGCCGGAATGCCGGTCTCTTGGGGATTGGCTTTTTCCGTGTCAAACATAAGAGCTATATGGCTTGGATAATCCAAAAGCGCGGCGTGAACGCCCGAAGCCTCAAGCAAGGAAGCCAATAAGGCTGTTAAATCGTCGCAATCTCCGCTTCTCATTTTCAATGTGTTTCTCGGAAATTGAACGGTATCCAAAGCTTGAGCGCCCGAAGATTTTATGGCCGAATAAGGATTAACGGGGTCCTGCAAATAACTTATTCCATAATCGCCCAATGCCTCCCACAGCAATAGAACCTTGAATATATTTTCATCAATAAGCTTCGCTTCTTTCTCAAACTTGGATTTTGCCACTAAAGAAAAACGACTGAATGAAAATACGGGAGTGTCTTTGGGGGTGATGAAATTAGCAAGCCGCTCCGGCCTGTCCCATACTATCGCGTTTTTTGAAAGAACTTTAAGAGGTTTATTTAAGGTAATCTTTTTCTCTTCACCGCCGTCATAGTAGGTGACTGTAAGCTGAGCCTGAATGGGAGTGTCTTCGGTTATGCTCAAAATTCTATTATTAAGCGTTCCCATGAGATTTACTTCGGTCTCTTTATTGGCGGCTATTTCCTTTATTATGCTGTCTGAAGGAAAATCCATAAAATCCTTAAGATAAAAAGAGAACTTGACATTACTGAAAGAACTGTCGGTATTGTTCTTTATCTTGACCTTGCCTATGGGATTTTTAAGATAATATTTATAATTCGCCGAAAACACATATCCCAAATCGGTGGGAATAATTTCAACCGGCGCTATATTATCAAAAGCCGGTTTTTTAACACCCTTGACATAAACCGACGCGGGCATGGACAAAGAGCTTTCCTCTCCATCATGTGAAACCGCCGCCATAGCGTAATAATAAGTGGCTCCGCCGGCTAAATTTCCATCCAAATATTTTCCTTTCTTCAGCTCGCCAAGCTTGGAATATTCCTTATCTCCCGATTTTCTGTAAACCAGATATTTTTTTATCCTGCCATTGTCATCCGATTTAAAAGAAACGCTTACATTGCCTTTTTTCAGAGAAGCCTTGGGCAAAGCCGGCATTGAGGGAATATATTTAATATCAAAAGCGACAATAACGGATTTTTCCATATCTGAAATATAAAGCTTATCATTTGAAAAAACCATATGCGACGGCTCATTAAGCTCCCTGTCGCCTTTGCCCTTGGAAAAGAAACCGGTTACAAACTTTCCGGCTTTATCAAAAATTTTAACGCTGGAAACACCCGCGTCCAGGATATAAAAATATCCCTTCATATCATACGCCAAAGCGAGAGGCTCTTCCAATTTGCCCGAATCATCCCACACTTTGATAAACTTTCCCGAAGCATCCGTTACAATTACTTTCTTTAAATCCGCGTCCAGAATATAAACATTGCCTTTTTCATCGCATTTAACATCTATGGGCTTTCTCAAATTAACATTTCCTATTTCAGGCCCAATCGTAAAAAGAAAAAAGCCGTCCGAGTTAAAAGCCTGCAATCTTTTGTTCTTTGTATCCGCGATATACACTCGGTCTTCCTTGTTTAGAGTTAAGTTTTGAGGAGCGCTAAATTTGCCTTCTTTTCTTCCCTTTTCGCCAAACATATTCAAAAAACCGCCATCCGAGCTGAAAATCTGAATTCTATTGTTTCCGGTATCAGCGATAAAAATACGGCCTTTCTTATCAGTCGAAAATCCTAACGGTTTATTTGTTTGACCCTGCTCTTTTCCATATCTGGAAAAAGTTTTTTTGCCTTTTTTGCCTATAAGCGCCACTTCCTTGGTTTCAGGAAACGCCGCTATTATGGAGCCGTTATCTAAAACAAAAAACGCGTTTGTTTTATGGATAAATTTTTCAGAAGGGCCTTTCAAGTTGAACATGGCTGATAAAGCGCCGGGGTTAAGTTTTTTTTTCTTAAGTTTATTTTCAAGGGCTATGGTTACAATTTTCTTATTGCCCGCGTCGCTCAAATAAATATTCCCTCTCCCGTTCGCTTCAATATCGCTTAAATCCAAAAATTCGCTTTTTCCTTTTCCGCGAATGCCGAAAGTGCCAAGCACCTCTCCGGCGGGAGATATTTCCTTAATCTTCCCTTTTTTTGAATCCACAATATAAATGAAACCGTAATCATCAACGGCAATACCGCTATTATTGAAAGCAAACTCTTTTAAAACCTTGCCAAAAGCGTCGTATTTTATAATTATTTTCCCTTTTTTGTCAGACGCGTATATATTTAACTCTCTGTCAACGCTGATTTTGAACGGCGAAATCTTAGTTTTTCCATCCGCCGTTACGGATGGAAAACCATAAATAAATATGCCGTCCAAATTATAAGTTTCTATTCTTTTATTGCCGGTATTGGCAATATAAATTTTGTTATTCGGACCCACATCCATGCCCAATGGCCCGCTGAGCTGGCCCGGCATGGAGCCTTTGCCGGCAAAGGACCAAAGAAATTTTCCGGTAAAATCAAATACATTGATTTCGGAGTTCTTGGAATCGGCTACATAAATCTTTGACTCGGAACAAGCTACAGCCGAAGGAAATTTAAGCTTCGTATTTGTATTTTTTAACAATTTGCCCTTACTGTCAAATATGAGCAAAGATTTCGCTCTTGAATCTATGACGGATATATTTGTTCCGCAAACGGCAATATCTATCGGTTTTGTAAGAGCTGAATTTTTGATTTGCCCTTTAAACTCCAATTTCTCATAAGCGCCGACATTAAAACTAAAAAAAAGCGACTGAATAAACAAAACCGCTAATATAATCTTTTTCATTTAAGCTCCTTGTTTGACAATATGGCACATTAGAAATATTAATAGCGCGCGATTTATCCAAAATCGAAAGCCTTGATTTGTGACACGATAATATTTTAGGATAAATTGAATCACTACACAACTTATGCGCCTAAAAACCGCTCAAGTTGTTTTTTAACTTTCGCGCTAAAGCGTTTGCGCGCTTTAAAAGGAGCAATAAACCATGAATCTTGTTTTTTTGCGCAGAATTATAACCACTTCAATAGGCAGAAAATTGATAATGGCCGTAACAGGGCTTTTATTGGTCGGTTTCGTATCATTTCATCTTATGAGCAATTTGGTTCTTCTAAACGGACAAGAAGCTTATAATACTTATGTGGAACATCTGACCGGCGTGCCTTTTTTGCTATTTATTGAAATCGGACTGCTCTCCTTATTCCTTATTCATATTATCATGGGCGCTTATGTCAGATGGGAAGATTTTAGAAACAGCCCCAAAAATTATGAAAAAAGAAACTGGCAAGGCGGACGAACCATAGGTTCGGCGACTATGCTTTACACGGCGGCCACAATTCTTATTTTCGCGGCTTATCATGTTTTCACTTTCAGATTTTCCGACCACAGCGTTGGTTTTTATGAGATGGTTACAACGGCTTTTAGGGATCCTGTTTATGTAACCATCTATGTGATGGGAGCTTTGGCGATGATACTTCACTTAAGCCATGGAGTGCAGAGCATTTTTCAGACGCTGGGGATAAACCATTTAAAATACACGCCTTTTATAAAACTGGGCGGCTGGATTATAGCTTTGGCGATGGCGGCCTTTGCCATGCTCCCGCTCATTTTTTTATTTGAATTTGAATGCTGTTTCATGGGAATGTTTCATTAGTCCCGTTAAAAGCTGGAGTCACAAGTTGCAAGTCACCCTTAGGAATATGAAAGATTCCAAGGCTATGCCGGGTGTCGTTTCAAGGCGCTATGCGCATCAGACGACCAAGGATGTCTACGCCATGCGGCATAGCGTGGTAGTCCCGTGAACGAAGTTACATGGGGCATGTCACCGGTAACAGCAAGGAACAATGTATAGAGAAGTATGTAAATAAGAAAATAAGTTGATACGGAAATTAAGGAAACTCCATAAAAAACTTAATTACTTCTCTCTTAATCACTATTTGCTATTTTTACCACTGATTTTTATAAGGAGAACAAAATATGAAATTAAACGCCAATATACCTGAAGGCCCCATAGATAAGAAATGGACCAATCATAAATTCAATACAAAACTCGTAAACCCCAATAATAAAAGGAAGTATGACATAATAGTGGTGGGCACGGGTCTTGCCGGATCTTCGGCCGCGGCTTCCTTGGGAGAACTCGGCTACAATGTAAAAGTATTTACCATACATGACTCTCCAAGGCGCGCCCATTCCATCGCCGCCCAAGGAGGGATAAACGCGGCAAAAAATTATCCCAATGACGGCGACAGCGTTTGGAGACTCTTTCACGATACCGTGAAAGGCGGAGACTATAGATCGCGGGAAGCCAATGTTTACAGATTGGCCGAAATAAGCAATCAAATAATTGATCATTGCGCGGCTTTGGGAGTGCCTTTTGGAAGGGAATACGGCGGCACCCTCTCCAATCGCTCGTTCGGAGGAGCGCAAGTTTCCAGAACATTTTATACGCGCGGACAAACAGGACAACAATTATTGCTTGGCGCATACAGCGCGATGATGCGGCAAATTAACGCCGGAACGGTTGAGATGTTTCCTCGCAGAGAAATGCTTGAAGTGATTATTTCAAACGGTAAAGCCAGAGGAATAATAGCCAGGAACAGGATAACGGGAGAACTTGAAACTCATACGGCGCATGCCGTTCTTTTATGCACCGGCGGATATGCCAATGTTTTTTTTCTGTCAACTAACGCGTCCGATTGCAACGTTTCCGCCGCGTGGACGGCTTATAAAAGCGGCGCGGCCTTCGCCAATCCCTGCTATACTCAAATACACCCCACATGCATTCCGCGCTCGGGAGAACATCAATCCAAACTCACTCTTATGAGCGAAAGCTTGAGAAACGATGGAAGAATTTGGGTGCCTAAAAAGAAAGGAGATGATAGAAAACCCGGCGATATTCCCGAAGAAGAAAGGGATTACTATCTGGAAAGAAGATATCCGGCTTTCGGCAATCTTGTGCCGAGAGACATCGCTTCAAGAGCGGCTAAAGTTGTTGTGGATGAAGGCAGAGGCGTAGGCCCGACCAAACAAGCCGTTTATCTTGATTTTAGAGACGCCATAAAAAGAAAGGGTGAAAACAAAATCAAAGAGGCTTATGGAAATCTTTTTGATATGTATTATCAAATAACCGATGAAGACGGCTATCAAGTTCCGATGAGAATATTCCCCGCTCCCCATTACACCATGGGCGGTTTGTGGGTTGACTACGATCTAATGACCACCCTACCGGGACTTTTCGCTTTGGGCGAAGCTAATTTTTCCGACCATGGCGCCAACAGACTTGGAGCCAGCGCTCTTATGCAGGGCCTTGCCGACGGTTTTTTTATCATACCGTCAACTCTGAGCGGATATTTGGGTTCAAATAAATTTGAACAAATAGACGAAAAAAATGAAACCGCGCTTAAAGCGATTGAAAATCTAAATAAAAAAATAAAAAAACTTTTCGCCATAAAAGGCAAAAAAACCCCAACGGAATTTCACAGACAACTCGGTAATGTTATGTGGAATGGCTGCGGCATGTCCAGAAATGAACAGGATTTAAAACAAGCCCTTAAAAAAATCCCTGAAATAAGAAAGGAATTCTGGAATAATGTCATGATTCCGGGTTCCGACGGAGAATTAAATCCGACCTTGGAAAAAGCTTTAAGAGTGGCGGATTATCTGGAATTCGCGGAATTGATGATTACCGACGCCATTGAAAGAAATGAAAGCAGCGGCGGACATTTCAGAGAAGAATCGGCTACCGCCGAAGGCGAAGCGCAAAGAAATGACGCCGATTATTCATATGTCGGCGTTTGGGAACACGGCGGTGAAGGAAAACCTCCCATTTTCAATAAAGAAGAATTGATATTTGAAAATGTGAAAATAGCCGAGAGAAGTTATAAATAAGAAGCAAGAAGTCAGAGGCAAGAGGCCAGAAAATGGAATATGAATTAAGAGAAGAAATAAGAAACCCCTTAAATCCCTCTACCCTGAACCCTAATTTTTTGGAGGATTTTATTTATGAGTGAAACAATGAAAAATTTCAGTATAACGATAAATGTTTGGCGGCAAAACAGCCCCTCTGACACTGGCAGAATGATTTCTTATCCGGTGACAAATGTGTCTCCGGCAATGAGTTTTTTGGAGATGCTTGATGTTTTAAACGAAGAGCTTATAAAAAAAGGGGAGTCGCCCATTGTGGTTGAAAGCGATTGCAGAGAAGGCATATGCGGATGCTGCGGCTTGGTAATAGACGGCAATACTCACGGACCGGACAAAAATTCAACTGTCTGCCAATTGCATATGCGAAGATTTAAAAACGGCGATATTATAACGGTTGAACCCTGGCGCGTAAAATCTTTTCCCATTATTAAAGATTTGGCGGTGGACCGCTCCGCTATGGAAAAAATAATGCAGGCAGGCGGCTATATAAGCGTAAACACCGGAGCCTGTCCCGACGCCAATGCCATACTCGTAAACAGAGATGATGCCGAAGAATCCATGGACGCCGCCGCGTGCATAGGTTGCGGCGCATGCGTTACCGCGTGTCCAAACGGCGCGGCTATGCTTTTTACCGCGGCAAAAATATCACAATTGGCGCTCTTGCCGCAAGGCCATACCGAAAGATGGGAAAGGGCCGTAAATATGGTTGAGGCTATGGATAAAGAAGGGTTTGGCAATTGCACAAATGAATATGAATGTGAAGCCGTATGTCCAAAAGAAATCAATGTATCCAATATAGCCAGAATGAATAGAGAATTTTTAATCGCTAATTTTTTATCAAAGAAATAAGAACTAAAACCAAGAACTGCGTAGATACAAGAATAAGATAATACGTTAATACGGGTAAAAATCAAACAGCTCCGCATATAACAATAAGATTCATTTATTCACTTATCAGTGTTTCGTATATCAGTTTTTTGTCATTGTTACATGATTTACGTATCACCGTATTTACATATCACCTTTTTCTCGTTGTTACCTACATTTTATTTGGAGGTTTTCATTATGTCCGCGTCAAAAAACTCCGTTTTTAAATACCAAAATCCTTTTAAAAAGGGCAAAGATAAAACCAAATATAGACTGCTTTCAAAAAAATATGTAAAAACCATTAATGCCGGCGGCAAGAAAATTCTAAAAATTGATTCTACAGGACTTGAATATTTGTCTTCCCAAGCAATCCGAGACATTTCTTTCCTTTTAAGAGATGCTCATCAAAAACAAGTGGCAAAAATTTTAAAAGACCCAAAAGCTTCCGCTAATGATAAATTCGTGGCTTTAAGCATGCTTCAAAACGCTGAGATATCTTCTCAATTTATTCTCCCCTTTTGCCAGGACACCGGCACCGCCATTGTAATGGCGAAAAAAGGCGAACAAGTTTGGACAAATATTGACGACAAAAAACATATTTCAAAAGGAATATGGAAAACCTATCAAAAAGAAAATCTCAGATATTCTCAAGTTGTTCCTCTTACAATGTATAAAGAAAAAAATTCCGGTGATAATATGCCGGCGCAAATTGATATTTATTCCGCGCAAGGAATGGAATATGAATTCTTATTTATGACCAAAGGCGGAGGGTCGGCAAATAAAACCATGCTTTATCAGGAAACCAAAGCTCTTTTAAATCCCGATAAGCTTAAAATTTTTCTCGTGGAAAAAATGAAATCTCTCGGCACCGCGGCTTGTCCGCCGTATCATATAGCCTTTGTCGTGGGAGGAACCTCCGCTGAAAGTTGTCTTAAAACCGTAAAACTTTTAAGCGCGGGATATTTTGACAATCTGCCCTTAAGCGGCAATGATGGAGGCCGAGCCTTTAGAGACAAAGCTTTGGAAAAAGAACTTTTGAATGCCTCTTATAAACTCGGTTTTGGAGCGCAATTTGGCGGGAAATATTTCGCTCATGACATTAAAGTTGTCAGACTTCCCAGACATGGAGCGTCTTGTCCGGTGGGCATGGGCGTATCCTGCTCAGCTGACAGAAATATTTTGGGCAAAATAAATAAAAGCGGAATATGGCTTGAAAAGCTTGATACAAATCCGGGCAAATTGATTCCTTCCCGCTATAAGAAAAAAAAGAAAAGTTCCGCCGTAAAAATAGACTTAAACAAGCCGATGAAAGAAATCCTGAAAGAACTTTCAAAATATAAAATAGGAACAATGCTCGCGCTTACCGGCAAAATAGTTGTGGCCAGAGACATGGCTCACGCCAAATTCAAAGAGCTTTTGGATAGTAAAAAACAATTGCCGGAATATTTAAAAACACATCCCGTTTATTACGCAGGGCCGGCGAAAAAGCCGGACGATAACCCTTCGGGCTCATTCGGCCCCACAACGGCGGGCAGAATGGACCCTTATACGGGGCCGCTTCAAAGCAAAGGCGCTTCCATGATAATGATAGCCAAAGGAAACAGAAGCCAAGGCGTTACCGATGCCTGCAAAAAATATAAAGGCTTTTATTTGGGCTCTCCCGGCGGCCCGGCCGCTCTCTTGGCTGAAAAGAACATAAAAAAAGTGGAAGTTTTGGATTATAAAGAACTGGGTATGGAAGCGGTATGGCTCATTGAAGTTGAAAATTTTCCCGCCTTTATCCTCGTTGACGACAAAGGCAATGATTTTTTTTAAAGCTTGTTAACCCCATCGCCTACTTTGGCGCTGTAAGCTCTTTATAAATTGGAATTGTCATAAAACGGCGCGGCAATAATGAACCCGTGTTTCACCGTAAAAAACTTGAAGAGGATATATTTAAAAAACTCTTTTCGTTTTAAAGAATCTGACAAAGCTTTCTGGACAAAATAAACTTTACTTTCAAATCTTAAATGAATTCTTTTGTATAATCAGGAATATCGGGTTTCTGGGAGGAATAATATGAAAATAATTTTATCAATCGCCATTTTACTGGCG
>DAOWGR010000155.1 GCA_030637365.1 Elusimicrobiota bacterium | reverse complement strand
CCGCGGCGATGATAATACTTGCCTTTTGAAATTTTTCCTCGCGCGTTTCCAAATCTATTTCTAAAAATTTTGTTAATAAAACGAATCGGTTCAAATTATCGGCTCGCTTTTGTAATCCTTATATAAAATTTCAAATCTCTATTCCTGAAATTAGACTACTGATTGAAAAATTGATAGTCTAAGCGTATTGATGAGAGAATAGAGAAAACGGTTCGGAGCAGTTGTTAAAATTTTAAGGGGGACTTGTGAAAAGGAAATTCTATTTTGCCAAAGCTGTTTTGCGTACGGCGGGGCAATCGCTTCAATTGGAGATGAATAATTTGATTTTTTGGGTCGGAGTGTTTGCGGGTGTGTTTTCCGTTTTGGCAATCAGTCTTTTTTTTATAATCGGAGGAATTGGCGTAGGATGGGGTATTCCAGCCATTTTGGGAATTGGCAGTTTAGTCGCGATACGGCATAATGTTTTAAAATTTGAGAAATATTATCAGGGGCGCGAGGGAGAAAGAAGCGCCAGAGAAGAAATTGAGCCGATTATAAAAGACGGTTATCACATACTTAATGATGTTCCCGGACATAAATTTAATATAGATATTGTGGTTATCGGCCCGTCCGGGATTTACGCCATTGAAGTAAAAAACCCCAAGAAATACAGCGCTGAAAAAATTACTTACAATGATGGATTTATCTTTTTAGGCCATAGGCTTTTGCATAAGCCCGAGCCTGTTGAGGAAGCCAAAAGACACGCCAATTGGATTAAAAGTTATTTGAGAGAGATTACGGGCAGAAATATCAATAATGTCAAGCCCGTGGTGTTATTTCCAAAAATAATGATTGAAGATGATTCAGGGTGCGTTACGGACGATATATGGATATTAAATCCCAAGAGATTTAGAGATTATTATTTGCCCAGACAGAATAAAGTCTTGGAGCCTCGGGAAGTGCAGGAATTGGTTAAAATCTTTAGAACCCATATATATGACAGTACCCCCAAATTTGACGATTAAGTATTATTGAAGCCCGGATTGGATAATAGTGTAAAGGGATACGCGCTTGACAAGTTGGAATGCGTCATGTAGAATTGGACATGTGTGTTTACAGGGGGAGGTATCATGAAGACAATGGTAGCGCTTTTTTATATTATTTTATTATCGGCTGTTTATTTCGTGTCAACAGCCAAATATACGCCCAAATATCCGGCTGATTTTAGAGACGCGGTCGGTTCTTATTCTCATTATGACGCAAGTCGCCATAATAATTCGATTTATCAGCCCGTGTTTGACGGGGAAAGATGGGTTTGCAAGGATGCCGCGGGAAATGAAGGATACAATAAAATTACCGTTGAGGATTTGGTAAATACCAAAACGGGCGCGTGCGCCGATTTGAGAAATTCTTATTTAAACGGAAAGATAAAAGGTTTGACGGGCGCTTGCAGTTTGGCGGGAGTTAATCTGAAAGCGGCAAATCTGAGCGGCTCAACGATAAAGTGCGACCTTAGAGGCGCGAATTTAATCGGCGCAAACTTGAGTTCCGCCACTTTGTGGAAGGCTGATTTGAGAGGAGCCGATTTGACATTGGCAAATATGGATTATGCCAATTTATACGGCGCCGACCTGAGGGGAACCATACTGAAGAACGCCACCGTGATAATGAGCGATATGGGCGGATGCAGGTATAACGACGAGACAATCCTAACCGGAGTTAAATGGCTGTCAGCCGCTTTTTAGAAGCGAAGAAACGGGGAAAAGATAAAAGTTAAATAAGTTTGGAACAAGGTTATTTTGAAGCATTTTAAAACAGCCGACTGATAAAAAAAGTCGGCTGTTTTTTTATTTATTTTTACCGCCATTACTTTTATCCATATCGTTTCTACCCATATCGTTCCTACCCATATCGTTCCCGCATAATCACGGCGCTTAAAGCGCCGCGCCGATGCGGGAAAGCAACCCTCTCTACTACACACCCTTTACCTTGATTACATAAGCCTGCAGGGCGATGATGGTTTTTGAGTCTTTGATTTTTCCGGTTTTTATCATTTTCAGGGCTTTGTTGAGCGGTATAAATTCCGGTTTAAGAAATTCATCTTCATCGGGCATGGCTTTTCCCGCTTTTAAATCGGTGGCGAGATATATTCTAAGCAATTCATTTGAAAACGCGGGAGTGGGCCAGAAATCAATAAGATGTTTCAATTTTTTGGCGGAATAACCCGTTTCTTCTTTAAGTTCGGCTACAGCTCTTTTTAAAAAATTATCTTTTTTTGAATGAAGTTTGCCGGCCGGTATTTCATATGTTGCCGTTTTTATGGGATATCTGTATTGTTTGACAAATATTATATCCCCGTTTTTAAGAATTCCAAGCACGGCTACGGCTCCCGGATGACTCATATATTCTCTGGTTGCCGTTTTTCCGTTTGGAAGTATTATGGTGTCAACATTAAATCCAACCGCTTTACCCGTAAAAATTCTTTTGGCTTTCAGCTTTTTTTCCAGAAGTTTTATTTTTCTCATCTTGCAGTCTCCTTGGTGTCCGCCATGCTACGCGCTCGCGCGTCATTAAATACACCTTGTTTTAGCAAAGTGTTTTTTTGAGCCATGCTTTATTATATATGATTGCATTGATAGCATGAAGCCGAAACTTATGAAAGAATTAAATTTTGGTTTGGGGTGATTGGTGTTTATTTAAAGATGGGTAATGGCTGATTTTGGAATAAATTAAAAAAAATCGGATTTTTATTTTAAGGCAGTCGCGTATTAATAACAACTGCGGCCATTGAAATCAGGTATTTCATCAAAGCTTCCTTTTATATGAACATCCACAAATCTGATAACTCTGATCATCGCGGTAAGCAGATGGTTTTCTCCGCTGGGAAAAGCGATTACGGCTTTTTCAGATTTAACAATTGTATAAATGCCGTTCACAGGTTTGCAGATCAGTCTGTACTCATAAGCGGTTTTCGCGAGAATTAAATACGCGCGGCCTTTATTTCTGTGCCATCCCTTATAAACCAAAGTGCCGTCGTAATACTCTTCAATCTTGGTAAGCGTCATTAGGCGATTATCGGGCATTATCGTTTTAAAATTATGAGTGGGTTTTATAAATCCGAATTCTTTAACGGTTGTTTTCGTGCCGGTAAGCCGTTTGTCTTTTTTCGCGTGATTATCCAGCGTGCGAGCGCGGTTAAAAATGTTGCCGGCTGAATTATGGCGTATTTGCCGTTCTGCGATTTCAGGTTTGATATTTGATATGCCGGTTTTTGAGGTTTGAACGCTTTTTACAAATTCAGACAGATTGCCGGTTTCGGCTTTATTGTCAAAATAAGAGTTGAAATCCCGGGCCGTCGCTTGAAAATTTATGGACGCAAAAAAAGAAATCGCCAAAGTCCAAAAAATAGTTTTGATTTTGAATGGTTTTTTCATGGAGCCTCTTTTTTTGTATCCGGTATATTTACAGTTTAGCGGATAAAAGGCTTTTTCATAAGGGCATTATGCCCTAAAAAGCGAAGTTATATTTCCTATCTGAAATATGGGTATTTTGATTCTTTAATATAGGTCTTTTGGCTTAAAATTTTCGCAAGTCATGTTCAGGCTCATTTATATTGGAAAAGTTTTTAATTTCAGGTTCATCCTGTATTGGACAAAACTATCATTTCGCTGCCGCGCCGTTTAATTATATAATTATATGATATATGAAATCCGCCGGATTTATCCATTTACATAATCATTCAACCTATTCTCTTTTGGACGGTATGCTGAAAATTACCGATGGCAATCATCCGTCAGGTTTTTTGAAGTCGCTTGCCGATAAAAAAGTTCCGGCTTTCGCGCTTACCGATCACGGCAATATGTACGGCGCCATGGAATTTTATTTCGCGGCGTCTTCATTGGGCATAAAACCGATAATCGGCTGTGAATTGTATATGGCTCCAGGCCTAATGACGGTAAAAACCGGCACAAAGAGAAGAGACAACGGGCATCTTACCGTATTGGCTTCGGATATGGAGGGCTATCATAATTTGATGGAGCTTGTGAGCAAAGGATTTCTTGAAGGTTTTTATCATGACCCAAGAATAGATTTGGAGCTTTTGGCCAAACATAAGAAAGGCCTTATTGTTCTTTCCGGCTGTCTTAAGGGGCATATAACAAAAGAGTGCGCGGCGGGTAATATTGATGAGGCGGTAAAACTCGCGGGAAAATATTCGGATATACTCGGCAAAGGCAATTTTTATCTTGAAATAATGGATCATGGCATACCCGAAGAGACGGCGGCGCTTAAAAATATTCTTGAAGTGGCGAAAAAAACAAATTTGCCTTTGGTGGCCACCAATGACTGCCATTATCAGAGTAAGGATGATTGGGAAGCTCATGACGCTCATATCTGCGTTTCCACCCGTTCAATACTCAGTGATCCCAACAGAATGAGGCTGACGACGCATGAATTGTATTATAAATCTCCCGAGGAGATGATTGAACTTTTTTCCCATACGCCCGAGGCCGTGAAAAATACCATAACAATAGCCGAAAGATGCAATTTAAAAATTGAAACGGGAAAATTTCATTTGCCGAAATTTAAACAGCCCGTGAAATTTAAAGATGACGCGGAATGTCTGGAGCAGTATTGCATTGAAGGCCTTAAAAAGAAGATGGGCAGAATCGGCGATGAGTATAAGAAAAGGCTTGATTATGAGCTTTCGGTTATAAAGAGAATGGGTTTTTCAAGCTATTTTTTAATAGTGATGGATTTTATAGAGCATGCCAGAGAAGTGGGCAATCCCGTCGGTCCCGGCAGGGGAAGCGGCGCCGGCTCTTTAGTCGCTTTCGCTCTTGATATTACCAGAGTGGATCCGTTAAAACACGGTTTGCTGTTTGAAAGATTTTTAAATCCCGACCGCAATACGATGCCGGATTTGGACATAGATTTTTCAGGCGAGGGGCGGGCCGAGGTTATTGAATATGTGAGAAAAAAATACGGCGAAAATAATGTCGCGAGCATTATCACATACGGAACGCTGAAAGCCAAGGCCGCCATTAAAGATATCGGCCGCGTTATGGATATCCCGCTTGATGATGTCAGCAAAATAACCAAAATGTTTCCGCGGGATCAGAACGCGACTTTATATCAGATAATCAATGAAAGCGAGGAAGTTAAAAAAGAGTTGAAAGATCCAAAAATTAAAAAACTTTTTGAAATCGCTCAAAAAGTTGAAGGGCTTAAAAGGCATGTCGGAGTTCACGCCGCCGGCGTGGTTATAACCAGCAAGCCGGTGGTTCACTACGCTCCCGTTGCCAATAGAAACACAAAAAATATCGTAACGACTCAGTATGACGGTGAAATGCTTACAAAACTCGGGCTTTTAAAAGTTGATTTTTTGGGGCTCAGAACCTTGGCCGTCATAGACATGGCTTCAAAAATAATTAAAAAAAAGAAAACCGATTTTGACATTTACAAGATACCTCTTGATGATGAAAAAACTTTTGAGCTTTTATCGTCCGGAAATACCGCCGGAATATTTCAGCTTGAAAGCGAGGGCATGAGGGAATTAATAAGAGGATTGAAGCCGTCGCTTTTCAGCGATATTTCGGCTTTAGTGGCGCTTTATCGCCCGGGTCCGATACAAAGCGGCATGCTGGTTGAATTTGTTGAAAGAAAGCACGGCAGAAAAAAAATAGTTTACGATCACCACATACTTGAGCCTATTTTAAAAGACACTTACGGAACCATTGTTTATCAAGAACAGGTT
>DAOWGR010000123.1 GCA_030637365.1 Elusimicrobiota bacterium | reverse complement strand
TTGAAATGCTTCCCAACCAATCTTACGGGCTTTCGCATATGGCTTTGGCGCGGGAATTATGCGCTTTTTATGACTTGCCTTTTAAATCTTTAAAAACAAGCGAGTTTAAAGCGGGCGGAAAAAAATCCGTTTCCATTGAAATTGAAAATCCAAAGCATTGCCAAAGATACAGCGCGATAATTTTAAAAAATGTTGAGGCCGTTGAAACGCCGGATTGGATTAAATCCCGTCTTAAGGCCATGGACACAAATCCCAAAAACAATTTGCTTATAGACGTTTCAAATTATGTTATGTTTGAAATTGGCCAGCCTACGCATTGTTTTGACTTGGATAAATTGTCAGGTCAAAAAATAAAGGTTGGATGTTCCAAAGAGGGAGAAACTTTAAAGACTTTGGATAACCGGGATTTAAAATTATCCGAAAATTTTCTTGTAATAGCCGATAATGAAAAGCCTATCGCTCTTGCCGGCATTATAGGCGGAAGCGCGACGGCGGTATCAAGGGATACCAAAAATATACTCATAGAATCCGCTTGTTTTGAGCCTTCTTTAATAAAGAAAACATCCCGGCTAACGGGGATAAAGACGGAATCTTCATACAGATTTGAGCGCGGCGCGGATATTGAAATAACCTTGAAAGGCGCAAAGCGCATAGCTCAAATAATAACGGATGTTTGCCCGAAAGCTTTTATTGAAGTTATTAATGATACTTATCCCATGGGATATCGGCCGAAAGTAATTGAGGTGCGCCCCGACAGAATCAATGCGATACTCGGAACCGATTTAAGCGACGCGGATATTTTTAACAGTTTAAAAGCGGTTCAGCCCAATCTTAAAGATTCAAAGCCTTGGCAATTTCAGGTTCCAAGCTATCGCCGGGATATCCAAGATGTTTGTGACGCGGCCGAGGAAACGGGGCGTTTTATGGGCTATGATATTATTCCTTCAAAGTCTGAAATGAAAATGATGAAAGCGAGCGTCACATCGTCTTTTATGCTTGTTTCGGATTTGCAAAATAAATTTTCAAATCTTGGATTTTCCGAGGTGTACAATTATGATTTCATATCCTCAAAAGAAATCAAGAATTGTTCGCTGAAAGAAGATGACTGCGTGGATATTAAAAATCCGCTGTCGCTTGAATACCAATTCTTGAGAACTTCTCTTGTTTGCGGTCTTCTCAAGACTTTAAAATATAATTTGAATCGTCAAATGGAATCCGTTTTTATTTTTGAAGTCGGAAATGTCTATGGTAAAGATAAAAAAGGCCATAAAGAAGAAACGCGTTTCGCGGGTCTTATGCATGGCATGACGGGCGAGTGTTTCTGGAAAAGCGCCGGAGAGAACGCGGACTTCTATCATCTTAAAGGCGTCTTAAACCATATTTTCAAAGATTTTGATAATTTAAAATTTGTGAAAGCATCTTCTGTTTCGGCGTTTATGCATTCGGGAAATTCTCTTGAAATATTATTAAGAGGAAAGAGCATGGGGTTTATGGGACAGTTAAATCCCAAGACAAGCTCAGCCAACGGCTTTAAAAACGATAATATATGGTATTTTGAATTTTCTTTGACAGGTTTAATCGCTTCGCATAATAAAGATTTTCATTTGAATGTAAAGCAAATGCGTCCGGTTTCGGAATTTCCAGTTATGAGGAGGGATTTGTCCATTGTTTTAAATGATAAAGTTGAATGGGCGGATATTGAAAAAACGGTTTCAAAAATTCCCAATTTGGCCAAAATTGAACTTACGGACATTTATAAAGGCAAAAATATCGGAGAAAATTTGAAAAGCGTAACGATCCGATTTACATTTTCTTCAATGGAAAAAACCCTTACGGATGAAGAAGTAAACGCCTATATGTCCGAAATACTCGGCAAGCTTAATAAAGCTTTTGACGCCAAACTTCGCGATTAGAAATCAAATATTGGTATGGGATAATAGGACTTAAGGTCCAAAAAAAAGGGGACGAAGGTATCTTAGGGGAAATCAATTTACTGCATATAATATGACGATAGTTTGGATTCGGGAGGTTTCGTGAAAAAAATTTATTTAATGGTGATAATTGTTTTTGGCTTTATGGCGATAGCTAAAGCCGGAGACATGGAAGTCTTAAAGGGTATTAATTTTGGCAATATT
>DAOWGR010000001.1 GCA_030637365.1 Elusimicrobiota bacterium | reverse complement strand
GAGAAGGGCGGCTATAAGCATTTTATGCTCAAAGAAATTCATGAGCAGGCCGAGTCTGTGGAAAACACCATAAGAGGCAGGCTTCTTCCTCTTGAGAAGGATATTCTTAAAAAAGAGATAGGATTGAAATCCGCGGACATAAAATCTCTGGACCATGTTCAAATCGTGGCTTGCGGAACGGCCTATCACGCCGGGCTTGTGGCAAAATATATTTTTGAGAATTTTGAAATACCGACTTATGTGGATTTTGCTTCTGAATTTTCGGATCGTTCAAGAATAATAGATAAAAACACTTTTCTGATAGCCATAAGCCAGTCGGGGGAAACCGCCGACACTCTTTGCGCCGTCAAGGAAGCCAAAGAGTCTGGGGCGAAAGTTTTGGCCATTACCAATACGGTCGGCTCCAGCCTTACCAGAGAGGCCGATTATGTGCTTTATACTCATTGCGGACCTGAGATAGGAGTCGCTTCCACAAAGGCTTTTCTGGGGCAATTATCGGCCATATATGTTCTGGCCATTCATTTTGCCGTAATGCTTAAGAAAATTTCGTCTGTGGAAGCCGAGAAATATGTCAAAGAACTTATAAAGATTCCGCGTTTTATTAAAGAGCTTTTGTCTTGTGAAGATGAGATGAAAAAAATCGCGGATAAATATTCCAAGTATGAACATTTTTTGTTTATTTCAAGATACGTGAATTTTCCAATCGCTCTTGAAGGGGCGCTCAAAATAAAGGAAATAGCTTATGTTCACGCCGAGGGTTACGCGGCGGGTGAAATGAAACACGGGCCGATAGCCATTATAGAGAAGAATATGCCTGTCATATGCATAGCGACAAATTCCAAAGTTATAAAACTTTTGGCCGGCAATATTGAAGAGGCTATGGCGCGCGGAGCCGAGATTATCGCCATTGTGGATTCGGAATCCAAAAAACACATCAAGGCTTCGGAGATTATTGAAGTTCCCAAAACTCTTGAGATGCTGTCGCCTTTGCTTAATACCATTCCTTTGCAGATTTTCGCTTATTATATAGCGCTGAATAAAAAATGCGATATTGATAAGCCCAGAAATCTCGCCAAAAGCGTTACGGTGCGATAACAATAAATAATGAATAAAAAAGCTCAAATTATTTCAGGCATAGGCATTGATATTGTTGATATCAAAAGAATAAAAAAGGCGGTTGAAACGACTTTATTTCTTAAAAGATTTTTTACGCCGTCTGAAATAAAGTATTGCCTTAAAGGAAAAAATAAATTTGAAAGAATAGCGGCGAGATTCGCTGCCAAGGAAGCGGTAATTAAAGCGACGGGGCTTAAAAAGCTGGCTTTAAAAGATATTGCTCTCGTTAAAGATAAAACCGGAAAGCCTTCAATAAAAATAATGAATAAAAAATATGCCGGTTTAAAGGCGCTGATATCATTGTCGCACACGGCCGACTATGCCTGCGCTTCGGTGGTGGTAATAAAGACAGCGCTATAGGACAGTGAGACAGCATGGAAATGGAAAAAATAACTTTACAAAAATTAAGGGGCTTGATTGTCAAGCGGGATAAAAATTCGCATAAAGGAGATTATGGAAAGGTTTTAATAATTGCCGGTTCAAAAGGCATGAGCGGAGCGGCGATTTTAGCGGGAAAAGCGGCGTTAAAAGCCGGAGCCGGACTTGTAACCGTCGCGTGCCCCGCGTCCGAGCGAGCCGTTATAACGGCGGCTTTGCCCGAGGCAATGACTCTTCCGTTAAGCGATAAGGCCGGCGCTCCATCATTAAAAGCCGCGGGTGAAATTTCAAAATGGCAGAAAATTAAAAAATACGATTTGGCTTTGATAGGTCCGGGGCTTTCCCTTTTAAAGGAAGCGCCGCTTTTCGCGATTGAAGTGATAAGGAAGCTTAAAATTCCCATGATAATTGACGCGGACGCTTTAAACGCTCTCGCTCTTCATCGCGCCGCCGCTTTGCCGCGCTTGCGCGCTTCGGTTTTTCCGCGCATAATGACGCCGCATTTGGGCGAAATAAAGAGGCTTTTAAAAACGGATTCTTCCGATAGGAAAAATCTCGCTCTTAAGCTTTTTAAAGAAACCGGCGCGGTTGTCATTATGAAAGGCGATAAGACTATGGTTAAAGCCGAAAATAATTTTTATGAAAATACTACCGGCGGCCCCGCCCTTGGCAAAGGCGGCAGCGGAGATGTATTGGCGGGCCTGATAGCGGGCTTGTGGGCGCAAAGCGGAAGGCGCCCGGGATATAATGATAAAACCGCTTTTGAAAGTTCGATACTGGGCGTTTATCTGCACGGGCTTTGCGGAGATTTGGCAAGCAAAAAATTAACGGAGAGATGCGTTCTTGCGGGGGAGCTTTTGGATTTTCTTCCGGCAGCTTATAGACGGATTATAAGGAAATAAGAACGCGCTTTTTTTAAAATTTATGAAGAAGATTTTAAATTCAAAAAAGATGAATGAAAGCGGTATCTTGGATTATATAGAGGATAATTTTACCATTCAAAAAGATAAGAGATTGCTGATAGGGCCGGGTGATGACGCGGCTGTTCTTAAAACGGAAAAGGGCAAGGTTTTGATTGCCACTACCGATGAGCTGGTTGAAGGAACGCATTTTCTGCGTGGCGCGGATTATCCCGAAAAACTGGCGAAAAAACTGCTCAGAATAAATTTAAGCGATTTGGCGGCTATGGGAAATGTAAAGCCGCTTACCTGCCTTTCGGGCGGCGGCATGCCGAAAAACACTCCCGCCTCTTGGATTAAAAGATTTATAAAAACGCTTTCCGCGGAAGCGGCAAAATTCGGCTTGAATCTTTCCGGCGGCAATCTCGCCAGATCTGAGAATTTACATGTTTATATGACGGTTTTGGGCGAAGCCGTTAAGGGTGAAATAATAAAGAGGCGCGGAGCGAAACCGGGAGACGCGCTTTATAGCGTCGGATATCTGGGCGATGCCAAAGCGGGGCTTGAAATATTTTTAAGCGGCAAGAACCCCAAGTCGCTTTCCTCCAAAAAATTGCTTGAAAGATTTTGGGAGCCAAAGCCCATGACGCGCGCCGGAAATATATTGGGAAAACATAAGCTCGCAAATTGCATGCTGGATAATTCGGACGGGCTTTTAAGAAGCGTTGAAATAATGGCGCGAGCTTGCGCCTGCAGGGTTATTGTTTCTTTTAAAGAAAAAGACATCTCAAAAGAGCTTAAGGAATATTCTTTGAGCAAGGGCAAAAATTGTTTGGATTACGCGGCTATCGGCGGAGAGGATTACGGACTTGTTTTTACGGCGAGTTTAAAGAATAAAAATAAAATTAAGAAGCTGCTGCCAATGGCCAAAGTTATCGGCCGGATTGAAAAAGGGAAGGGATTTGCGTTTGAAAACCATGACGGGAAAAATAAAAGTTTTGAACACTTTTAAATTCAAAACCGCGTCTGAAGCTGAAACATTTCGCTTGGCGGAGCTGTTCGGCGAGAAAATAAAGAGCGGTCAGACCATTAGCCTGAAAGGCATGATAGGCGTTGGAAAAACGATTTTTGTCAAGGGTTTGGCCAAGGCGCTTAAATGCGATCGGTCGCCCATAAGCGCCAGTTTCAGTTTGATGAAAATGTATAAAGGAGCGAAGCTTAAGCTTAATCATTTTGATCTTTTCAGACTTGAGGATGATGAAGCGCCTTATTTGGGAATGGAAGAGTATATGGGCGAAGATGAATCCGTTTCGGTTTTTGAATGGGGAAGTCCCGCTTCATATCTTTATGACAGGACGGAGCTTATTGAGCTTTGTTTTGATTTATCGGGCGGAGACAATAGAACAATAACGGTTAGAGCCAAAGGCGCGAAGTCAAAAGATTTGGCCGGAAAGGTTTATCAATTATGGCGAAAAAAGAAAAAATAATTCTCGGTTTTTCAACCGCCGGTTCGCGCGTTAAAACGGCGCTAAAGAGCGGCGGGGCCAAGTTCAGAATTAAATCGGTTAAAGAGCGCAATCAGGAGAAAGTATTTTTTAAGATTATGGAAAAGCTTTTGTCTTTTGAGAAAGCCGAGTTTAAGGATATTGGCGGCATATGCGTTGTTAAAGGGCCCGGTCGGTTTACCGGTATCAGAATATCTCTCACATTCGCTTCAATGATGAAGGCTTTAACGGGTGTTAAAGTTTTTACCGTTACCGCTTTTGAAGTATTGGCATATCAGGCGTTTGAAAGCTTGGCGTTTAAAAAATGGGCGGTAAAAGCGAAAAATCCAAAGATAGCCGTAATTCTTCACGCTTTTAAAAAAGAGTATTTTTTACAGGTTTTCTCACCACGTCTCCGCCAAGGCGGTGAAGGGCAAGCGGGTCGAAAGGGAAAAGGTATTGAGAATAATGTTTTGCCTAAGAGTTTAATTAACCCCGAATGGCTTGATGAAGAGAATATTAAAAAACGCATAGCGGATATTAAAGGCGATATTTATGTTATAGCCGACACTGAAGAAGACGAGGATATTTACAGATTGGCGGATAAGAAAAATGAAAAAGCCTCGGTGAAAATTTCAAAAATCATGCCGGAGAATATCATTAAAACGGCTTTAATTAAAAAAGACGAGGATATTTCTCCTTTGTATTTGAAGCCCGCCAGATATGAAATGGGAAATCAGCGCGGCAGCTAGACAGCAGGACGGCTAGACGGTTGGCAATAGCGGGGAAGCTTGGAGTTGAAAGTTTATAAAAGTAAACACCATTAACTCTATCAACGCCATAAACTCAATGAACGCTTTGTTTACTATGAATATAAGAAGAGCTTTTACAGAAGATTTGGAAGGTTTGGCTAAGATTGAAAAAGAGTATCCGGAGTATCCCGCTTGGGGTTTAATGGGTTTGAAAGCCGAGTTTGAAAATAAACATTCCGTTACTTTAGTTGCTGAAGAGGATGGCGGAGCGCGCGGGTTTATTAATTTTTGGATATTGCCTCCGTCTATTCAGCTTAATGGCATTGTTGTTTCTCGCGAGTATCGGCGGAATAAAATCGCGTCAGAGTTGATGAGCAAGATGCTGGAATATGCCAAGAAAAACTCTTGTTTGGGAATAGATCTTGAAGTAAATATTAAGAACGAGGCCGCCATTTCTTTTTATAATAAAATGGATTTTAAAAAAGTCGGTCAGAGATTAAAATTTTATAACGGAAAGGATGACGCGATTTTAATGAAGCGGCAGATAAAGAGGTAAACCCCCCGTAGATTTCATTCCCCGTGTCCCGCATAGCGGGATAATCACGGGAAATAACGAAATCTAAGCACAGGGGGTAAAAAACACGCAAGTGTTTTTTAAGGATAATTTATGATAACTAAATTCAAAGCTATGCTGGGTGCCGTAACAAGGCGCTATGCGCATCAGACGGCCAAAGCTATGCTGGGTTGGCTGTGCCACCGCCGCCTGTCCTCGCGTTTTAGATTCCTCTGGAATCTGCAGAGGGTAACAAGGCGCTATGCGCATCAGACGGCTAAAGTTTTAATTTTTGGTATTTTCATCGGTTTATTGAGCTGTGAGGTTTTCGCGGCCAATAAATCAGCCTATCTGCATTTTAT
>DAOWGR010000033.1 GCA_030637365.1 Elusimicrobiota bacterium | reverse complement strand
CTTTTGGCGTGCTCTTTTTCTTGTTCCGCGGTTTCTTCAAATATTCGGGATATTTGAACATAACTTTCGTTTTTGGCCGCGCCGGCAAAATAAGTATAGCGGTTTCTCGCCTGTGATTCTCCCGCGAACGCGGCTAATAGATTTTTTTCCGTTTTTGAGCCTTTAAGTTTCATAGCATTCTCCTTAATATGGTTTTATTGTACTAAAAAATCCTCATAAATTATATCGCGGTTTTTATTGATTGGAATTCTTGTCAACGCGAAATCGTATTTTACAGGATCTTCGGGTTCAAGTTTCCTAAAAAAAGAAGTTATTTCCAGGGCCGTTTTCATGGCCGTATCGTTTCTTTTGGTCGCATTAATTCTTTTCGCCAATTTAAATATATGAGTGTCTAAAGGGATAATAAGCTTGGCCGGAGATATACCTTTTCAAATACCGGGGTCAATGGCATCCTTTCGAATCATCCATCTAAGAAATAAATTAAGCCTTTTAAAAGAACTTTTTTTAACGGGAGAAGGCATAAGCGAGGGTGAATTTAAGTTTAATTTTTCAGCGAATTTGTAAATGGCTTTTTCAAGGCTTATATTATCCTTTTCATAAAAATTTAGGAAGTAGTTGTTCAAGGAACCGTATTCTTTTAAAATTAATTTAATGGTTTTTAAGAAAGCCGCCAATTCCGTGCCCGTGGTAAATCTATGTTTGAAATTTCCGAAAACTTTTAAAAAATGGGCCGGAGTATTTGTTTTTATGAAAGAGTGGGGCGACTTGCCCATAATATCCAGCGCAAAAGCCGCGCTTTTGAGAATTTGCGCCACCCTGCCATAAGCCAGCGAAGACGTTATCAAGCCCGCGATTTCTTTATCTCTGATATTTTTGTATTTGCTTAGAAATTCAAGAGGATCGGGATGAATAAATTCTTTTCTATTGTATTTTTTATAAATAGTTTCAAAATTCTTTTTATTCAAGTTCATCATTTATCCGAATAAACCCCCCGCTTTAAGCGGGGGGCTGCTGTTTTATTTATTTTACCGCGGGCGCTAATATTGATTTTAAGTCCTCTTGGACTGTGGTTATCGGCATTATATTGAATTTTTCAATAAGGACATTGAGTACGGCGGGGCTTACAAATGCCGGCAATGTCGGCCCAAGCCTTATGTTTTTAATGCCGAGATGCAATAGAGTTAGCAGAACACATACCGCTTTTTGTTCATACCATGAAATTATCATTGAAAGCGGAAGCTCATTAACTCCGATATTAAAGGCTTTTGACAAAGCAAGAGCTATCTGAATGGCTGAATAAGTGTCATTGCATTGTCCGATATCCAGCAATCTCGGTATTCCTCCTATATCGCCGAATTCAAGTTTATTGAAGCGGTATTTGGCGCAGCCCAAGGTAAGTATGACGCAATCTTTGGGAATTTGCTGAGCGAACTCCGTATAATAATTTCTTCCGGGTTTTGCTCCGTCGCATCCGCCCATCAGAAAGAAGTGTTTTATCGCGCCTTTTTTTACCGCGTCAACCACTTTATCCGCTATGCTTAAAACGGTATTGTGGCCAAATCCCACGGTTATATATTTTTCTTCTCCATCCTCTGTAAAACCTTCTTCTTTAAGAGCGGCTTCTATAGGTTTGGAAAAGTCTCCGCCTGAGATATGAGTTATATCCGGCCATTGAACGAGGCCCGTTGTGAATATTCTGGCTTTATAGGAATCGCGGGGTTTTTGTATGCAGTTTGTGGTCATAATTATAGCGCCGGGAAACTGATCAAATTCCTTTTGCTGGTCCTGCCATGCTCCGCCGTAATTTCCGATAAAATGCTTGTATTTTTTAAGTTCGGGATAGCCGTTTGTCGGAAGCATTTCGCCATGAGTATAAACATTTATTTCCGTGCCTTCAGTTTGTTTCAGTATTCCTTCCATATCCTTGAGATCATGGCCCGAAACAAGTATGGCTTTGCCTTTTAGCGGAGTTATTCTAACCTTTGTGGGAACGGGATGTCCGTAAGTTCCGGTATTTGCTTTGTCCAGGATTTCCATCGCTTTATAATTAACTTCTCCGCATTTCATATTGAGAGCGAATAATTCATCAATAGTCGTGTTTTCCCGTGTTATAAAATCAAGGGCTTCATGGAAAAAAGCGTAAACTTCTTCCGCTTCCAGGCCGAGTATCTGAGCATGGTCGGCATAGGCGGCTGTTCCCTTTAAGCCATAAGTTAAAAGTTCCTTAAGGCCCGTTATATCTTCTCCTTCGTTTTTTATTCGGGTGTTAATGGCTATCTTTAAGGCTTCCTTGACCATATCTTCATTAGATTCAGGCGCTTTCCATGAGGACGCTCCGCTTAAAATATCCGGTTTTATCGAGTTTTTTTCGCAGGCTTTTTCATAAAGATTTTTGGTCTTTGTTTTTACGGCGCAGCCTCTTTTGATAATTTCAGCTATTTTTTTTGCGTCAAAATTAACATTTGTGACGGTTGTAAAAAGAGCTTCCATTACAAAGATATCTATTTCTTTATCTTTTTCTCCAAAATTTCTCGCTCTATGAGCGTACATTGAAACGCCTTTAATCTGCCATATTAATAAATCCTGCATGGCCGCGGTTTCAGAATCTTTGCCGCATACTCCTTGAATTGTGCATCCCGCGCCTTTTGCCGTTTGTTCGCATTGATAACAGAACATAATTTCTCCTTTTACTTTTTAGTTTGTTTTAGCGAATTCAGATAAACCGATGTTTCCGATTTTGTTCAATCTTTTATTTGTATCGGACATGAGTTCTCTGAATACGCATTTTTTTCTCGCGCATATTTTGGTGTTCATCAAGCAATCTGCAAAACTTATTCTTCCGTCCATAATTTCAATTATATCTTTCAATTTTGATTTTTCAGCTTTTTTGGTTAGTAAAAAACCTCCTTTCGGCCCTCTTATCGGTGATACTATGCCGGCCTTTGTAAGCTGTTGCATTATTTTAG
Source organism: Elusimicrobiota bacterium (assembly GCA_030637365.1). GTDB lineage: Bacteria > Elusimicrobiota > Elusimicrobia > Elusimicrobiales > UBA9959 > JAKLQJ01. The sequence continues at coordinate 657 of DAOWGR010000033.1, read as the reverse complement.
TGAGGTGATTATAAGATGCTTTGAGCTTTTTTGCCATTTCTGTTGTTGATAGAACTTTGTCTTTGTTTTTCGCCATCAAGTCCAGAGCGTGCAGGGCTATAATGGCGGCATTTGATATGTTAATGGTGATTTTCATAGGTCTCTCTTTTGCGGATATAATTGCATACTGGTATTAGTATACCAATATATTTTATTTTTTGTCAAGCTTATTATCGGAATATCAAAGATTACCCTAATGACCTATATTTGCTTGCCAAAAGACAATTGATAGATGGGTCTTTTGTTAGATGTGGGAATCATCCATTCTTGTTAAACTATAAACGAAGATTATCCTGAATAAGGAGAGAAAAATGAAATCAAACAAAAGATCAATATTTATGGCGGTTCCCTTGGTATTTTTTACCGTTTCAATCGTTTCAGCGGGCAATATTAATTTTGACGGAGAGATGAAATCCAAAATATCCGTTTCCGAAAGAATCTCCGGAATTTCCGTGCCAGTGATTGGAGAAACCGCAAAAGCGTTTGTGAAGCAAGAGGAATCAAGTCAAGATGATGGAATGATGGGATATTATGTTAAAAGCATTGCGGAAATATCTCAACAACTTGTCGCTAATCCGAACGGAGCGCCGAAAGAATATGTAAATGGAATAAAAAAGT
>DAOWGR010000146.1 GCA_030637365.1 Elusimicrobiota bacterium | reverse complement strand
CCAAGCTCCTTGGCCGAACATATCATTCCGGACGATTCCACTCCTCTTATCTTGGCCTTTTTTAATTTTTCCCCTTGAAGTTCGGCTCCGACCGGAGCAAAGGTTATTTTTTGCCCGACTTCAATATTTTTGGCGCCGCAAACAACCTTAAAGTTGTTTTCTCCCGTATTCACCCGGCATAAAGACAATCTGTCGGCATTGGGATGTTTTTCGATTTCAAGAATTTCACCGGTTACAACGCCCTTAAAAGACGCTCCTGTTTTTTTAATATCTTCAACCGCGAAACCTATTCTAATGAATTTCTCGGCAAGATCTCGGGCGCTTAAATCAGCGTCAATAAAATCCATTAGCCAGCTATATAGTATTTTCATCTCATTACCTTTTCCACATCAACCCCGCGGGGTTGAATTGGGGGTTACAACTGTTTAAGTATCCTCAAATCGTTTTCATATAAAACGCGCATATCCTTTATGCCGAATAAAAGCATGGCGAATCTTTCCACTCCCGCGCCAAAAGCAAAACCGCTCCACGCGTCGCTGTCATAACCACAATACTTGAGGACCTTCGGATGAATGGTTCCCGCGCCAAGAACCTCAATCCAGCCGGTGCCTTTGCAGCCGGGGCATGTTCCTTTTTGACCCGAGCAAAAAACGCAGGGCATAACCACTCCGGCTCCCGGTTCCACAAACGGGAAATAAGACGGCCTAAATCTCAATTTAACTTTTTCGCCGAAAAGCTCTTTAATAAAAGTTTCAAGCGTCCACTTTAAATCCGCCATACTGACATTTTTATCAACATAAAAACCTTCTATTTGATAAAAGACAAAAGAATGGCTGGCATCAATGGCATCGCGCCTAAATACTCTGCCCGGCGATATTACGCGCAAAGGCGGCTTGAGTTTTTCCATTGTTCTTATTTGAACGGGAGAAGTATGAGTTCTCAAAAGCAAATTCCTGTTTTTTGAATCCTTGATGGAAGCGTAAAATGTATCGTGCATATCCCTTGATGAATGATCTTCCGGTATATTGAGAGCTTCAAAATTATAATATTCATTTTCAATAAACGGACCCTCGGCCACGGAAAAGCCGAGCTTTAAAAATATTTCAGTCATTTTGTTTATCGTTTGAGTAATAGGATGAAGGCTTCCCTTTGGGTAAGGACGCGCCGATAAAGTTAAGTCAAAGTCATTTTTAAGGCCGGACGAAGACAAAGAGCCGAATTTATTTTTTAACTCTGATATTTTATCCGTTATTTCGGCTTTTAAAGTATTGCCCAAAGGCCCCAATATTTTTTTTTCTTCCAAAGAGAAATTCTTTAAATCCTTCAAAAGAAAAGTTAAAAAACCCTTCCTGCCGATATATTCGGTTTCAAGGGCGCTTATATCGCCGGAATTTGATTTAATGGCGGAATTAAAAAAATCATTCCTTATAAAGGATAATTTTTCTTTCCATTCGGTGGAATTCATTTAAGGACTTTAAGCCTTTAAAGCGGTTTGTGATAAACTGACAAGCTGTTTAAATGATTGAGGATCTTTTATGGCAATCTCCGAAAGCATTTTTCTGTTAAGCGTAATATCCGCTTTTTTAAGGCCATTGATAAATCTGCTATAACTCATGCCCTCTTCCACGGAAGCGGCATTTACTCTTGAAATCCAGAGTCTTCTCATATCGCCTTTTTTATCTTTTCTGTGAACATAGGCGGTGGTTAAAGATTTATTAAGCTGTTGAATGGCTTGCCTGAGGCGGTTTCTTTTATTACTGTAATTGCCTTTGGTAAGTTTAAATATTCTTTTTTTTCTTTTATGTCTCTGAACACTGTATTTTATTCTCATAACAAAAAATTCCGCCTTCGCGCCCTATGGGCGAAAGAGCTTCTCCTTTCATTTATTTGTATGGCAAATAGTCTTTAAGGACTTTACCTTCAATATCGTTCTTCTCAATGACTTTGACTGTTCTAAGATGGCGTCCTCTTTTAGCGGACATACCCGATAAAAGATGACGAAGACCGGATTTTCGATGCGACCATTTTCCGGTAGCTGATTTTTTAAAGCGTTTTTTAGCGCCACTGTGAGTTTTCATTTTAGGCATAACAAATAGCTTCCTTCTTAAATTAATTTAAAAGATATTATATTAAATTTTGAGGCAAATATCCTACCGCCGCGCCACGGAACATAAGCCAATGTGTCTCTACTTGGTTTTGGGACTGAATATCAGGCTTATCCTGTTTCCCACATAATTGGTCTTTCCATCAACGACACCCACTTCGCTGAGAGATTCTTTGATGGATTCAAGAATATCCATTCCCAAATCTCTATGCTGATTTTCTCTGCCGTGAAACACCACCGTAACCCTGACTTTATTTTGGTTTTTTAAAAATTTTTCAACATGCTTAACCTTTGTATTAAGATCATGCTCCGCTATTCTGGGATGCATTCTTATTTCTTTAAGAATTCCGACTCTTTGCTTTTTCTTATTATCCCGCTTCTGCTTACCTTTTTCATAAAGATATTTTGAAAAATCCATTATCTTGCAAACCGGCGGATCGGCTTGCGGAGATATTTCCACCAAATCCAAACCCGATTCTTTCGCAAGATTAAGAGCTTCATAATTGGATTTAACTCCGGCCATGCCACCATCCGCGCCTATCAAACGAACATTCGCAGCGTTTATAAATTTGTTAACTCTTATTCTTTTCTTATTGCTAAAATTTCTATTTTTCAAACTATTCCTCCGAAACTACAGATTAAGACAAAGGTTAAAGCCAAGAAATATAGAACTCTCTATTCCTTGATGCCTTGTTACCATTATTACCTTGTCTCCACACTGACATCACTTAAAGAACTGTCTATAATTATACAAATCATTGAGGCTCTGTGTCATAAATAAAAATGGCGGATTGCAAATAGCTAGTAAAATACTTTATAAAATACAAGCCCGAAATACTCCTTAACCGCCATTGAGAGCTCTTTCATGTCTCGCGGCAAAAAATCCGTATAATAATATTCGGGATCCCTTGAAGTTTTATAGCCCGTAGGATAATAAACAATATCTTTAAATCCCGCTTTCTCAAAAATCATCGCGGCTCTCGGCATATGAAAAGCTGATGTGACGAGAATTGCTTTTTTAAAACCTCGCTCAATGCATATTTCGCGGCTAAAAACCGCGTTTTCATAAGTGTCCCTGCTCTTATTTTCAACTATGATTTTATCGCCGCTTACGCCCATATCCGTCAAAAATCGTTTCGCGACTTCCGCTTCAGCTTTTTTCGCGAATACGGCCCCGCCTGACGCGATTATGGGAATATTCTTTTTTTTACTGATTCTCGCGGCTGTAAAAATTCTCTCAAGCCCGGCGGAATTAAGCGCTGAATTCCCTGAAAAATCGGGAACATTTTCTTTCATGCCCCCGCCCAAAACTATCACGACATCGCCGCTAAAATTTTTCGGCGGAACTAAACGATATTCAAGCTTGCTCATAAAGATATCGGAAACGGGCTTTATGCCGGCCAGCCAAAAAACCGCGGCGATACCAATGCATATATATGATATTTTTTTACGATTTTTATAAAAAAACCAAATTCCCAGAATTATAAGCGCGGCAATAAATAATCCCGGCGGAATTAAAAAAGGAGTTAAAATTTTCTTTAAAACAAACACAAGTTAGCCGACCTCCGGTCGGAACTAAAATTCCAAAATTCAAATAACAAATCCCAAATAATACACAAATCCTAAATACAAATATCAAATATTGTCAGACCAATGATTCGCAATAAATAAAAAACTCCGCAATCGCGGAGTTTTTTAAAACTTAATTGAGCGGTTTTTATTTTTCAATCTTTATCCGCATTGAATAAAATGAACGCCAAATAAACACAAGGGCCAAAATAAAGAATACGGCGGATGCCGTTTTAGCAATCGCGGGTTTAAGAGTAATAGCCAATTCCACCGCCAAAAGCCCGAAAAGCGTCGTGAATTTAATTATCGGATTCATGGCCACCGACGAAGTGTCTTTAAAAGGATCTCCCACGGTATCACCCACAATGCTGGCGTCATGAAGCGGCGTGTTTTTCATATTTAGAGAGGTTTCAACCAGTTTTTTTGCATTATCCCAGGCTCCGCCCGCATTAGCCATAAACAAAGCCTGATAAAGGCCGAATATGGCTATTGATATGAGATAACCTATGAAGAAGAAATGATTCAAACAGGCAAAAGCCAAAGTGCTGAAAAACACGGCCAGAAAAATATTAAACATTCCTTTCTGCGCGTATTGCGTGCAAATTTCAACCACTTTTTTTGAATCTTCCGTAGAGGCTTTTGTAGCGCCCTCTTCAAGATGAATATTATCCTTAATAAACTCAACCGCTCTGTAAGCTCCCGTTGTAACGGCTTGAATTGTCGCTCCGGTAAACCAGAATATAATGGCCCCGCCCGTTATCAACCCCAATAAAAACACCGGATTGAGAATGGAAAGCCCCGCTTCAACCTGGCCGGGGAAAGTTTTATTTAACACCTCTATTATGGCGAATATAAGCGTGGTCGCTCCCACCACCGCGGTGCCGATAAGCACGGGCTTGGCCGTAGCTTTAAAAGTATTTCCCGCTCCATCGTTTTCTTCCAATTTCATTTTGGCATTCTCAAAATCAAGTTCAAAACCAAAATCTTTTTTTACATCTTCCTTTATGCCGGGAATGGTTTCTATCATGGACAATTCATAAATGGACTGAGCATTATCGGTTACCGGTCCGTAAGAATCCACCGCTATGGTCACGGGCCCCATGCCCAAAAACCCGAAAGCGACCAAACCAAAGGAGAATATTGCCGGAGCGTTCATAATGGTTCCCAAACCGAAAGAACTTACAATATACGCCACCGACATTAAAGATATTATGGCAACCCCCAGCCAATAAGCGGCAAAATTTCCGGCTACAAGACCGGATAATATATTCAAAGAAGCTCCGCCTTTTTCAGACGCCGTCACGACTTCTTTAACATGAGAAGAATTAACCGAAGTGAAAATTTTAACAAGTTCCGGAATAACGGCTCCGGCTATGGTTCCACAGCTTATTATTGTGGAAAGTTTCCACCAAAGCGAACCATCGCCAAGCTCCGGTATAAGCATATAAGACAAAATGTAAGTGGCTCCTATGCAAACAAAGGAAGTGAGCCACACAAGAGACGTAAGCGGGCTTTCAAAATCAAATTTCTTTGCTTGGCCGAATCTTGCTTTGGATATTAAACCGTTAATCCAGTAGGATATGGCGCTTGTGGCTATCATGCCGATGCGCATGACAAATATCCAAACCAGTAATTTTACCTGCGTTACGGCTTCAGGCACAGCCAAAACTATGAAAGCTATAAGCGCGACTCCCGTTACGCCGTAAGTTTCAAAACCATCGGCTGTCGGCCCCACGGAATCGCCGGCGTTATCTCCTGTGCAATCCGCGATAACTCCGGGATTTCTAACATCATCCTCTTTTATTTTAAAAACTATTTTCATTAAGTCGGAGCCTATATCCGCTATTTTGGTAAATATTCCCCCTGCTATTCTAAGCGCGGCGGCGCCCAATGATTCGCCTATGGCAAAACCTATAAAACAGGCTCCGGCGTATTTTCCGGGAATAAACAAAAGTATCAGCAGCATTATCAGCAATTCAATGCTAATGAGAAGCATTCCTATGCTCATTCCGGCTTTAAGCGGAATGGCCATTGTGGGATAAGCGGTGGAATTAAGGCTGGCAAAGGCTGTTCTTGAATTGGCATAAGTGTTTATTCTTATTCCAAACCATGCCACGGTATAACTGCCCAAGATGCCGACAATGCTGAAAAAAATTATAATGGCAACCTGACTGACGGGATGATGAAGAAGAAAACCGAAGTATATCACCATTATGGACGCGATAAAAACCCAAAGTATGGCGATAAATTTTCCTTGAGTGAATAAATATGTTTTACAAGTGGAATAAATGAGTTCTGAAATTTCCTTCATGGATTTATGAACGGGAAGTTTTTTTATCTGAAAGGACTGCAAAAGACCGAATAATATACCCAAGGCGCATATGAATAAACCCCAAACAAGCAAATTATGCCCGGACATGCCTAAAAAATTTACCGAAGAAAGGTCCGGTATTATAAGATCCGCTTCGCCGGCAAACGCCGCCGGTGTTAAAATAGCAAAAGCAAATATGCCCATCACAAAAGTTTTTAATTTTCGCATGTTTTTCCCCTTGTTAAGGATTGTTCCAATCCTTAGAAGTTTAAAATTTTATATTTTTATCTATACTAAAGCTGGGACCCATTGTGGAAGTTATAAAAATGGATTGAAGATATACGCCTTTAGACGCCGAAGGCTTATGCCTGATAATAGCGTCCATAATGGCTTTTAAATTCTCCACGATATTTTGACTTGGAAAAGAAACTTTTCCAATGGGCGAATGAATGATTCCATGAGCATCGGATTTAAACTCTATTCTTCCGGCTTTAAGCTCTTTAACAGCCGTTTTCACATCAAATGTAACCGTTCCGCTCTTTGGATTGGGCATAAGTCCGCGAGGTCCGAGTATTTTACCCAGCTTTGCCACATCCTTCATTAAATCCGGCGTAACAACAAGAACGTCAAAATTCATATTGCCTTTGGCTATCTCATCAATAATATCGGAACCGCCGTATAAATCGGCTCCCGCGTTTTGAGCTTCCTTGGCTTTTTCGCCTTTGGCTATAACGGCGACTTTTTTCGTTTTTCCCGTTCCATGCGGAAGAGAAATAATATTTCTGACCTGCTGATCCGAATGCTTGGGGTCTATTCCAAGTTTCACATGAACTTCAACGGTTTCGTCAAATTTAGCCGTAGCGTTTTTTTTCACAAGCTCAACAGCCTCTTCAAGCGAATATACTTTATTCACATCCAATTCTTTCTTTATATTGTCTATTCTTTTGCCCATTAGTATTCTCCCTGAGGTATTATCGCCGCTTTTTAACAGCTTCCTCTGTACAACAATTTACAATTCAAAAGCATAGGGAACATCCTTACAAATCTTCCTTCTGGCTTCTTACCTCTTGCTTCTCTCTCTCTTTATTCTGTTTCTATGCCCATGCTTCTGGCAGTGCCTCTAACCATTTGCATGGCTTCTTTTATATCTTTGGTGTTAAGATCGGGCATCTTCTGCTTAGCCACTTCTTCAATCTGCGTAAGATTTAATTTACCGACTTTGTTCTTATTTGGTTCGCCGGAACCTTTTGCGAGTCCCGCCACCTTTTTTATAAGCGCCGACATTGGAGGCATTTTAGTGATAAATGAAAAAGTTCTGTCTTCAAAAACGGTTATAACCACGGGAATGGGAACTCCCGATTCCATTTTTTTTGTTTTCTCATTGAACTGCTTGCAAAAATCCATTATATTAACGCCATGCTGCCCTAAAGCGGGACCAATCGGAGGCGCGGGATTTGCGGCTCCCGCCGGAACTTGCAACTTAATAAAAGCTTTTACTTTTTTAATTTTTGCCATATGTATTTACCTTATCCTTTTTGATGCTTTAATAATTAAAAAACCTAAACTTTTTCAACCTGGAGAAAATCCAATTCCACAGGCGTAGGCCTGTCAAATACGGTTACCGTAACTTTAAGTTTGGATTTTTGCTCGTTTACTTGCTCAACCACGCCCATAAAATGCTTGAACGCGCCTTCCGTAATTCTTATATTCTCGCCTTTTTCAAACTGGACGGCGGGCTTTGGTTTTTCTTGGCTGGAGATATTGACCAATTCAAGTATTTTCTGAGCTTCGCGCTCTTGAAGAGGAACCGGCTTTGGATCGCCGAGAAAACCGGATACTCCCTGTATGCCTTTAATCGCCCAATATGTCTCATTGTTAAGATCCATTTCAACCAAAACATAACCGGGGAAAAACTTTCTTTTGCGAACCTCTTTCTTATTTTGTTTTACCTGTATTATATCTTCCGTCGGAACCAATATTCCGAAAACTTTATTGTAAAGCTCATTGCTATCCACTTTTTGCTGAATAACTTTGTGCACACGATCTTCAAAACCCGTTCGGGTGTGAATTACATACCAACCTCTTTCCATATATTTTACCGACCTCCAATCAAACTGCCGATTATTTTTGAAAGCCCAAAATCAACCAAACTTATATAGATGGAGACCAATATAACAACCACAGTCACCGCTATGGTGGACTTTATAACATCCTGACGATTCAGCCATGTTACTTTTGAAAGCTCTTCGTATACGCCTTTTAAAAAATCTATTATTTTTCCCATAATTTCCTTAAATTATAGCATTTCTTAACCTTAAAATTTTTAAACAAACAATTATACGGACCGGGAGCGGAAGGACTCGAACCCTCAGTCGCGGTTTTGGAGACCGCTGGTTTACCACTTAACCGACGCTCCCTTAAGAATTATCCCTTAGTTTGTTTATGAAGCACTTGCTTGCCGCAAGCTTTACAAAATTTTTTCAACTCAATCTTAAAATCCTTCTTCTTTCCGCGTTGAAAGTGATAATTTTTGTTTTTGCACTTTGAACAAGCAAGTGTGATTATAACTCTGTCTGCCATATTATATCCTTAATTGTCTCGTAGAAGTCAGAGGTCAAGATAGTTTAGTAATAAGTAATTCGTAATTAGTAAAAGGAGTTTCCGGAACAACGAGCCTCCGGCTCATTAAGTGTCGTGAACTATGTGAATAACCTTAATTTACTATTTACTCGTTACTATTTACTGCTTACTCTTGTCTATGCCTCTTGTTTCTTTTATTATTCCACAACTTCCGTTACCACTCCGGCTCCCACCGTATGTCCGCCTTCTCTTATCGCGAACCTTAAGCCTTTATCCATGGCTATCGGCATTATCAATTCCACCGTTATCTCGGTGTGATCGCCGGGCATT
>DAOWGR010000188.1 GCA_030637365.1 Elusimicrobiota bacterium | reverse complement strand
TATGAAAATTTACTCCCCAATGATTCAATACCGCTCGACATCGCTCCCAGATAACCCAGAAAAAATACCGGAATTCCAACACGGACGAAATAAAGCTGCATATATTCATCCATTACCATAAAAGTTGATTCCAAAATCACGGTTAAAAACACAATATGATATAAAGTCGGATGATTCCGCAAGTGTTTAAAAACAACGGTAATGTGCTTCCAGCAGTTAATCTCATCCGTGGTTTTATGAATGTCCGGTTCTTTTAATGTCAAAATGAAACCCAGAGCCATAACTGAAAAAAACAAAGTCAGCCATAGCGGCGCCGCCAATCCGTAATATTCGGCAATCATGCCGCCAAAAATTCCCGCTATAGCGGCTGAAATTCCCATATAGAAAAAATTATTCCCCAATATTTTTGTGTATTCTCCGCTTCTGCCAAGTTGTTTTAGGGTGTCATAAATCAAAGATGTGTATGTTCCGGAAAGCAATGCCGAATGAGCGGCTCCCGCCATAACGCCTAAAGCAAAAACAGCAAAACTGTGGCTTAACGCCCACAATAAAGTATTCATCATAAAAAACAATACATTCAGGGCGAGAACCTTCTTTCTGCTCCATCTATCTGACAAAACGCCCGAAGGAACTTCCAAAAGCATTACCGTTATGCCGTAAACTATTTCCACTAAAACAATTTCAGTAATGGAAAGGCCCCTAAATTCCATAAAAACTTTATCAATCACATAGTACAAAACGAAACCGGACAAAGCGCTGATAAAATAAAATTTCCGGATATTTGATTGCAGAACGGAATTAGTCATATCATTTAAAAAATTCAAAGGAAAGACGCTTGGAATAAGCCTGATATATAAGTGTCATACAGTCAGAAAACAATACTAATTTATTGCGGTAAACTGTTCGCGGGAATATGAGCCGCGGAATTTTGCTTTATGGCTCCCGGGCATGGATTCGAACCATGAACAACGCCTTCAAAGGGCGATGTGTTACCATTACACCACCCGGGAATAAATTTTAAAAGGTGATATTAGTATTTTTTTAAAAGCGCGACAAAATAAAAGTTCAAAATACGACTCCGGACTTGCCGCCGCGCCGATTAAAAAGAATTAACCGTTTTCCGAGGAAGGAGTTTCTGCCGCGGCATTACCCGCTTTATCCAATTCTTCTTCATACGCCTTTAATATGACTTCTTCAAGCTTTGCCCTAAAGTCATTGGTTATGGGATGAGCGATATCTTTATATGTGCCATCCTTTATTTTTCTTGAAGGCATGCATACTATAAGCCCTTTATTACCGTTTATAACCTTCATATTGTGAATAACAAAAGCGCTGTCAAATGTTATTGTCGCAAAAGCTTTTAATCTCTCTTCACCTCTTAAATGTATTCTAATTTCCGTTATTTCCATAACTACCCCCATTTCAATGTTGCGCCCTACCATAAAAGGTTCTATATTTAACCTTCCACAAATAGACCCTGCAAAGTTACATTTGATACCGAACAACCAAAATACTACTATATTAAATTTTACAAGGCTATGCCAGTGCCGTTATCAAGAGTTATGCTTGGAACAACGAACCTTTCGGTTCATCAGATGTCGTGAACTATGTGAACGACCATCAGACAGCCAAAAATTTTGTCAAAAAAACCTTGTTTTTACCGATTGAAATTTGTTTCACCGCTCTTTTGGCCGCCATAATGTTTGAAAAAATGCCAAAAACCGAAGACCCCGAACCTGACATCATAGCCATATCGGCGCCCAAAGACATGATTTTCTCCTTCAGTTTTTTTATCTCGCCATATTCCGGAAAAATAGCATCTTCAAATCTATTGATAGGCAAATCTCCGATTTTCCCAATGTCTACACCGCTCTTCAAACTTCGGACAATACGCAGGCATCTGCCATTGCTTAAAGCGATTTCTTTCTTCGCGGGCAATTTTAAATTTGAATAAGCGGCTTTTGTGCTGACCGGCAAGCCGGGATAAACCAATACGATGGAATAAGCGCTCTTTTTGACTTTAAACGGATATAATTTGTCGCCTATGCCTCGTCCCAAACAAAAAGAAGAATCTGAAAGAAAAAAAGGAACATCCGCGCCAATGCTCGCCGCGATAAGAGCCAGTTTTTTACGGTTCTTTTTTAAATCAACGCCGTAAATACGGCAAAGCCCAGACAAAACCGCGGCGCTATTTGCGGACCCGCCGCCAAGCCCGGCCCCAACGGGAATATTCTTATCAAGCTCTATTTTCACATTCGGCATTATTTTAAATTCGTCAAAAAATTTTAAAGCCGTTCTGTAAATAATATTGTCGTCGGATTTCTTAAGCCGCAAGTTTGAATTATTTTTTACGCTTATTCTTATGCCTTTGAAAGCGGTTTTTTTAATGGAAAGACAATCAAAAACACTTATCTTGGCAAAAATCGTAATCAAATTGTGATAACCGTCTTTTCTCTTGCCGGTAATCTCAAGAAACAAGTTAATTTTAGCCGGTGATTTTAATTTAATTTTATTCATATTATTTACAGCGCTACAGCGCGGCAGCATGGCAGAACAACAGTGACATAAGGAATATCCTTATAAATTGCCACCAAATATATTCCATCTCACTTTTTATACTCAATGAACGCTACAAACGCGCAACGCTATTAACGCTTTTTGTCATCATGGTAAAACAAACTCCGACATGCCGCCAAATTTAACTCCCGTAAGTTTTATTTTCACTTTTGAAAAAGGAGCTTTAAGCTCAATTGAACTTGGCGCGTTAAATTTATTTATTTTCTTAAAATCACTGAATTTTATATTCGCTTTTTTCTCACTCTTCATTTTTATTTCATTCGCCAATATCATATTTTCGCCCAATCTGATTTTATAATTCTTTGTTTCAAGCCACTGTCCCTTTAATTTGGCCTTAAAATCGTTCTTGCCGACAAAATATAATCCTCCGCTAAAATAATCGTGCACAGCCCCCATAAATAAATTAACCCAATACGCCAAATTTTCTCCTTCCTTTTTTTTAACGGGAATATCCCCCATTTCAAATTTATCCAAAATGGAATAGCTTGCTTCCCATACGGGCGTCATAAGCGGGCCAAGCACGGTTATCTTTAAAGAATCCAGATGTTTATAGTCTAAAACCGCGTCAAATTTAATTTTTCGCGAACCGATTTTGAGATCAATCTTCGCGAAAGACGAACAGCCGGTTAAAGAAACCGAATTATTTAATAAAAATTCCGCCAATAACTTTGAAGATTTGTTTCGCGGCAATTCAGTTTCCAACTTTTCAAATTTTTCTTTAATCTTTTTATCTTTCGGATTAAGCATTAAAGAAACTTTCCATGAGTGCCACGCCCTGTCATAATCTTTCATGGCCCGATATATTTCGCCAAGATGATCCCACATTGTATTGTCATTATCCAATATCGCGATAGCTCCTCTCATCTTTTTCAAAGCTTCTTTTAATTTCCCCCTCTTAAAATACACCCAGCCGAGAGAATCCATATAAGCGGCATTGCCGGGGTCATAATCATTGGCCAGCCTTATAAATTTTTCCGCCTCCTCCAATTTCATCCCTCTATCGGCCAAAGAATAGCCCAAATAATTCAAAACAACATGGTCTTTTGAATTTTTTTTAAGAATAGCCCTGAAATTTTCTTCGGCTGTTTTAATATCTCCGGCTTTTTCAGCTATAATCGCGCATTGCATTTTCGCCGCCATATCATTGGGGTTTTTTCTTACAACTTCTTTAAGCATTTCAAGAGATTTTCCCGTTTTATTTATATCGTCGTAGCCTAAAGCCAAAAAATAAGCTATTTCATCATTGTCCGGCCATTTTTTATTGGCTTTTTCCAAAAGCCTTATCGCCTCGGCGTAATCGCCGCTCTGCGTATAATAAAAACTGAGCCTCAAGCACATCCTCGAGTCCTTACCCATTTCTTTGGAACTCTTAAGATATTTAATCGCCTCTTTCCAGTCTTTTCTCCGTTCATTTATTATCGCGAGCCAAAAACACGCCGACGAATTTGAATTATCCAATTCATACGCCCTTAAAAAATATTTCTCGCCTTTGGCGATATTATCGGAATTTGAATAAAGCTCCCCGACATAATTAAAAAGCTCCACATTTCCCGCGCTGATATTCAATATCTCATCGTATTGCGCGATAGCCGCCGCCGTATCCTTTTTCACTTCATAATATTCCGCCAGCATATATCTCGGCAAAAGATAAAACGAATTTTCTTTTATGGCCAGCTCAAGATATTTTTTCATTTCTTTAAGCTTGTTTTTTGTACTGTAAATTGAAGCCATTTGATAATGAACATCCGCGGCATTTTCAGGACGAAGCTTAAGATATTTTTCAAAATACTCAATCGCCCTTTTATAATCGTTTTTAACGCTAATGCTCGCAAATTGATATACGGCGTCCGAATTCATATTGTCCATTGAAATAGCCTTCTTATAAGCTTTTTTTGCCGGCTCTGTTTTTCCCCGCGCCCATTGCACATTGCCGTATAAAACCCAGTTAT
>DAOWGR010000036.1 GCA_030637365.1 Elusimicrobiota bacterium | reverse complement strand
TTTTTTTGGGTTTGTGCTGACGAATACCACATATAAGTCGGAAATTTTGCCGGATGAGCAAAAATGCTTGGAGCCGTTTACGATATAATCATCGCCGTCTTTAACGGCGGTTGTTTTTATTGATGTGGCGTCCGAACCCGCTTCCGGTTCCGTAAGAGCGAAGGCGACCAGTTTCTTGCCTGAAGATATGTCAGGCAGCCATTTGTTTCTTTGTTCGTCCGTCGCGTACAAAAGCAGGGGTATGGTTCCAAGCGCGGAGGTCGCGACAGGCAAAGATATTCCGGCGCATATTCTTGACATTTGTTCAATCGCGAGCGCTAAAGATGTTATGCCGCCGCCAATTCCGCCATAAGCTTCAGGCAAGCAAAGTCCGAATAAATCCATTTTTTTCATTTCATCCAAAATATCAAGAGGATATTCTTCTTTCTCGTCATATTCGCGTCTAAGCGGTTTTATTTTTTTTTCCGCGAAGTCATAGGCTATGGCGGAGATGCTCGTTTGTTCTTCGGTGAAATCATGAATCATCTTTACCCCGTTAGAAACAGTCCCGCTATTAAGAGGGACATATATTTTTTAAATTCCAATATAAAGCTTAAGTCTTTTTGCCATTCTCGGCATTTTTGTTAAAACTTTCACCCGTGTGTTTTTAACGGGGTTACACCTCATAGTTTCTAAAGTGTATGAAAGCGCTTTTCGCGGCTTCCTGCTGAGCTTCTTTTTTGTTTTTCCCCGTGCCTATTCCGAGAACCTTTTTTTTAAGTTTGACTTTTACGGTAAATATTTTGGCGTGTTCGGGGCCTTCGGCTGATAAAACTTCATAATCGGGCGGTGTTTTAAATCTTTTTTGAATTATTTCCTGCAATTCGCTTTTATAATCCCGATGGTCATTTTCAAAAGACTGTCGTTCAAGCCAGTTCGTCACGAAATCCGCGGCGGGATTTATTCCGCCGTCAATATAAACGGCTCCAATGACGGCTTCTATCGCGTTGCTTAAAATACTGCTTCTTTTTTTTCCGCCGCTTTGCTCTTCGCCTATTCCCAAATGCAGGTATTCCCCGAGATTAATTTCTTTCGCCCATACGGTAAGACTTGTTCGCGATACCGCGTAGGATTTTATCTTGGACAGATAACCTTCATTTTCTTTAGGATACTTATCAAAAAGATAATAGGATACTATTAAGCCCAAAATGCTGTCTCCCAGAAATTCCAATCTTTCATTATGCGTTTTTAAACCATGTTCCATGGCATGGGATTTATGAGTCAACGCTTCTTTAAGCAGCTTTTTATTCTTAAATTTGTATCCTATTACAGTTTCAATAAAAGGCATTTTACTATAGGGGTTTGAATTATCCTTTGGATACTTTGCTTTTGATATAGTCCACCGCTTGTTGAACTTTTTGGATTTTTTCCGCGTCTTCATCCGGTATTTCTATATCAAATTCTTCTTCAAGGGCCATTACCAATTCAACCGTATCCAAAGAATCCGCGCCAAGATCCTGAACAAACTTGGCGTCACTGTTTACTTCGGAAGTGTCAACCGCCAATTGTTCAATTATTATTTTTTTTACTCGTTCTTCAAGGTTTTCTGTTACTGCCATTTTGTTTCCTCCTGAAAAGATATTATTCACACACTTGTGAAGTTTACCCCGTTAGAGATAGTTGCCTCTTTATTTGTCCATGTATCAACATTCGGCCAAAAAAGAGGGATATTCTTTATTTTACTGCTTGCACATACGCTTCCGATTTTTTCCGTTCGGCATATATGTGTAAGTCATAAGCCCAGGTATCTCTAACGGGGCTTATAAATAAATTCCGCCGTTTACGGCTATGTTTTGACCTGTGATATAGGAAGAGTCGTCGCTTGAGAGAAATAATACCGCCTTTGCCACATCTTGTGGCGCGCCAAGTCGCTTCAGAGGCACCATTTTAAGCAATTCTTCTTTTGCTTCTTCTTTTAAGTTTTCCGTCATTTTAGTCATTATAAAACCGGGAGACACCGCGTTTACCAAAATGTTTCTTGAAGCGAATTCTCTGGCCAAAGATTTTGTAAGCCCGAGAATGCCGGCTTTTGAAGCCGAATAATTCGCTTGCCCGGCATTGCCCATTTGACCGACAACCGACGATATGTTTATTATTCTGCCGGCTCTTTGTTTAAGCATTGTTTTGCACGCGGCTTTGCACATTAAAAAAGTTCCTTTTAAATTGACATTTATGACATCGTCAAAATCTTTTTCATTCATTCTTAAGACAAGATTGTCTTTGGTTATGCCGGCGTTATTTACAAGTATATCCAGTTTTGAAAAAGAATCCAAAGTTTTTTGCACCATATTCGCGCAATCGCCGATTTTTGTCACATCGCCTTTTAACCCTATGGATTTTGTTTGAAATTCCCGCTCTATTTCGTTTGCCGCGTCAATTACCGCGTCTGATACATCCGTAAGAACGGTGTTCGCGCCTTGCTTGGCAAAATGCCTGGCGATTTCAAAGCCCAGGCCTCTTTGCGCGCCGGTTATCAGCGCGGTTTTTCCGTCAAAATATTTCACCCTGCCACATCCTCCGTTCCGCCTATGGCGGGATTCAAAAGAATATCAATTAAAAATTGATGAGGCGGCTGTAGGGTCATTTTTCTTCTTCCACCTTTTCGGGTATGTCGCCAATTGTCAAATCTTTAAGCGATTCCATGTTTTTAGCTATATTTCCAATGATATTGGACGCGGATAAGTTTCCGGCCACTTTTATGGCGTTAAATATCGCTTTTGGGTTTGTTTTTCCATGGCAAATTATAACGATTCCATTAACTCCCAGTAGCGGAGCTCCGCCAAAATCGTCCGGGTTCATTTTATTTTTTAAATCGGTAAAAATTTGTTTCATCAGCATCGCGCCTATTTTGTACTTAAGTTTGCCGGCAATCTCTTTTTTTAATATTGCGAATATCGCTTTTGCCATGCCTTCGGAGAGTTTTAAAGCGATATTGCCCACGAAACCGTCAGTCACCACAATATCCGTTTTTCCTTCGGGCAAATCTCTCCCCTCTACCGGTCCATAAAAATTAAGTCCCGCGGTTTTGAGCAAAGGTATTGTTTCAACGGTAAGACTGTTTCCTTTTGTTTCTTCTTCTCCGATAGAGAGAATTCCAACTGTCGGATTTTCTTTGCCGAAAACGGATTTTATGTAAATGGTTCCCATAGCCGCAAATTGAACCAAATGCCACGGCTTATTGTCTGAATTGGCTCCCGCGTCAATAAGCAATGTCATGCCGTTTATTGTCGGAAAAGGCACTCCTATCGCCGGGCGGATGATGCCTTTTATTCTTTTAATTCGGAGCAAAGACGCGACCATTGTGGCGCCGGTGTTTCCCGCCGATATAAAACCGTCCGCTTTTCCGTCTCTGACCAAATCGGCCGCTATCATTAAGGACGAGTTCGGCTTAGTCCTGCATTCATCAACAGGTTCTTTGCCCATTTCAATAATGTCCTGAGCGTGAACAATATGAAGTTTGTCTGAAGGTTCCGCTTTCAGTCTGCGCAATTCTTCTCGTATTTCGGGGTCTCTGCCCACTAAAAACACATGATAACCAAGACTTTTGACGGCGAGAAGCGCGCCTTCAATATTGGGTTTTAATCCTAAATCTCCGCCATTGGCGTCAATAGCTATTCGCATATATAATTATTTAAGCCTGAGGCGCCGAATCTTCTTTTGCAACTTCTTTTATGGGCATTTCCACTTTGCCTTTATAACTGCCGCAAGAAGGACATATTCTGTGAGGCAGGCGCATGGCTCCGCATTGCTGGCATGAACTTAAAGATTTAAGTTCAAGTTTGGAGTTTTGGCTGCGTCTGGAATCTCTTCTCGCTCTAGTATGTTTTCTCTTTGGATGTGGCATTTTTTTCACTCCTTTTCAAGGCTATGCCGTGTTCCGCCTGCTTTGCGGGCAAGTAACAGAGGCTATGGCCTATCAGATGGCTAAATTTTTTAAAACCGCAAAAGCATTTTCGTTTTGATAATCGCATTGGCAATTTTCAATATTTAAATTTGTTCCGCATTTTGAACAAATTCCTTTGCAATCATCGGAACACAAAGGTTTCATGGGAATTGAGATTGATAACAGACTGGCTATGAGGCTTTCAATGTCCGCTGTTTTTTCCGAACAATTATAAAGTTCAATGAAATTTTCTTTGCATTTGTATTCAAAAGCTTCATTGCATCTGGCGCATAAAAGATTTACTTTTCCTTTAATAAAACCTTGCGCTAAAATAGAGTCCGAACCTAGGGAGAAGTTAAGATTTAAAAAAACTTCAGCAACTTTATAGGATTTATGCAACACCGAATCAAACAAAGAGGCGCGACAAGCGCCTTCAATTTTAAGGCCTTTGGAATTTTTTATACTGTTAAGGTCAAATAAAAGGTTCTCAATATCCATAGAATTATAATAGGATACCAATAAGAGAGGCTTTTAGTCAATAACCCTGAACCACCTGTTTTGCCCGCCATTAAGAGGGATAATCACGGTTTGTCCCGCCATAGGCGGGAGAGGTAAAAAACACTCAGGTGTTTTTTAAAATCCTTCTTTTTCTTTGACAAAGTACGGAGGTTTTTGATTGGTCTTGTAATATGTGCGAATATTGATTTCAGCCAAAAGGCCGAGGACAATAAATTGTATGCCCACTATGGCAAATAAAATAGCGACTAAAAATAAGGGCTGATCTTTTACGAAAATTTGGCAATGGAATTTTTTATAAAGCGTAAAGGCGGCGGAGAGAGAGGATAGGAGCAAAAGAAAAAAACCTATGCCTCCGAAAAAATAAATCGGTTTTGAAAGATAGTCTCCCATGAATTTTACGGTAAAAAGATCTAAAATAACTTTGAAAATTCTGCTTAAGCCGTATTTTGATTTCCCCGATTTTCTGTGCCTGTGATTAACTTCAATTTCGCTTATTTTAGCTCCCATATATCCCATAATGGCCGGAAGGAATCTATGCATTTCGCCATAGAGTTCCGTTTTTTTTATAAAATTCGCCTTATAGATTTTAAGACTGCAGCCGTAATCATGAAGAGCCATTCCAGTTATTCGCGAAATTATAAAATTAGCTGCTAACGAGGGAAGCACGCGGGGGATGTA
>DAOWGR010000095.1 GCA_030637365.1 Elusimicrobiota bacterium | reverse complement strand
GTGGGCGTTCGGCAAAATGAAAGGATTAGTTATGACAGGATTAGGATAATTTTAAGCAAAGACGGCATTTCGCGAATTGAAGAAGTGGAAATTTAGAAAACAAACACAATAAAGAGATTAAGTAAATAAGTGATTGAGTAATTAAGTTAAATAAGGAGTTATTATGTCTATTAAAGCCGTAGGAATTTTGGGAGCGAATACCATCGGAACGGGGATCGCCGAGATTTTCGCCCTTAACGGTTTTCAGGTTAGAATTTATGATAATTTTAAAGACAGCCTTACGCTTTCAATGGCAAAAATAAAATGGTCGCTTTCTGCGCAAGGCAAGGAAGAATTGTTTTCCAATATTGAGCCCATTCAGGATTTTTCTTTATTCAAAGGAGCGGACATAATAATAGAAGTGATTGGAAAAGAACTGGATGAACGCGGGATAATTTTTAATAAACTCGTTCAAAGCGCTGACCCGAATTGCATAGTGGCGGTTTACGCGGGAATCGCGCCGATTGAAGAAATTTTGGAAAGGTCCGATTTGCCGGCGGATAAAACCGTCGGTTTTCATTTTGTAAAGCCGGTTAAAAAAAATCAGCTTGTGGAACTTATAAAAACGGATAAAACAAAAGACGATACCATTGAAGCCTGCATGGAGCTTTTAAGAAAGGCGCGTAAAACGCCCATTATGGTAAAAGATAATCCCGGTGCCATAGTGGAAAGATTGTTGAGGCCGTTTTTTCTTTCCGCTTTCCGGCTTTTGGAATCGGGAAAAGGATTTCCCCATGAGATAGACGAGGCTTTTAAAGAAATCGGAAAAGCTTCTTACGGCCCTTTTGAAATGATTGATTATATGGGTTTGGACGCGGATTATCGGGCGACAAAGCAAATATACGAAAGGCTTTCAAAGCCAGAAAGGCTCGCTCCGTCCGATATGGAGCTTCGCCTTGTGCAATATGGTCAGCTTGGCAGAGACTCCACGATTGGATTTTATATTTATGAAGATGGAAAAATAGTGGGCGAAAACCCGATACTTTCCAATATAGTTAAATATCTTGGGCTTAAGAAAGTCAGAAAAGAAGAAATTTTCGCGGAATTATTGAGGCCGGTTATTGAGGAAGCAAAACTTCTCGCTTCGGAAATCATGGCTTCCGAATATGATATAGAAACCGCCGTTAAAATAGGTTTCAATTGGCCGAAAGGACCGTTTTCTTATCATAGGGAGAATGAGCCGCTTTTTAAGAAAAAAGTAGTTTCCGAATTTGATCAATTGGACAGTTTTTAAGCGGTCTTAATCGCGCGTATGGGAGGACGGTATGAGTTTTAAATCATTGAAAAATAAAATAGAACAATTTTTTCCGGAAGAAAAAGAATATGTTTTTAAAAAACTTTCCGCCAAAATAAAGCGGTGCGATTTTAAAAAATCCCCCCAAAAAACTCTAAGCCAAAAAGATTCGGTTCTTATTGTTTACGGAGACAGTTTTGTAAAAAGAAAAGAAAAACCTCTTAAAACGCTTCTTAGATTTCTGGACGCGTATGTGGCGGGCAGAATAAACCGCGTTCACATACTTCCTTTTTTCCCCTATTCTTCGGATGACGGTTTTTCGGTGATTGATTACAGGAAAACGGATGAAAAACTCGGCGGCTGGAAAGAGATTAAAAAAATATCCGAAAAGTTTCCGCTTATGTTTGATTTTGTTTTAAATCATATTTCTTCAAAAAGCGCGTGGTTTAAAAAGTATCTGGATAATGACAAGAAATTTTCAAAATATTTTATAAGCCGTTCGCCAAAAGAAGATGTATCCATGGTAGTGAGGCCGAGAAATCATCCCCTTTTAACTTCCTTTTCCAAAAAAGGCGGCGCGAAAGAGCATTTATGGACCACCTTCAGCGAAGATCAAATTGATCTTAATTTTCAAAATCCCGATGTTTTTATTGAGATGACCGATATATTTTTATTTTACGCCTCTAAAGGCGCCAGGATAATGAGGCTTGACGCCATAGCTTATCTTTGGAAAGAAGCGCAATCAAAATGCGTTCATCACGAGAAAGTGCATCTATATGTGAAATTTTTAAGGGACCTATCGGATACTTTGGGTCTTGATACCATCATACTTACGGAAACAAATGTTCCCCACAATGAAAATATTTCGTATTTCGGCAAAGGCGATGAAGCGCATATGGTTTATCAATTCTCTTTGCCGCCGCTTCTCGCTCACGCGATAATGCGCGAAAATTCTCTTTATTTGACAAAATGGGCCAAGACTCTTTCAAATGGCGCGAAAGAAAACATATTTTTTAATTTTACCGCTTCGCATGACGGCGTCGGGATAAGGCCGCTGTCGGGAATTTTGAAAAAATCCGAAATTGAGTTTATGAAAAAGAAAACAATTGAAAGAGGCGGCGCCATATCGTATAAAAAGAATTCCGACGGTTCGCGCTCGCCTTATGAATTGAATATTTCGTATATAAATCTCATTAATTCGGTTAAAGCGTCCGATAATGAAAAGGCGGCCAAATTCATGGCGACGCAGGCCGTAATGCTGGCAATGAAAGGCGTTCCCGGAATATACTCGCACAGTTTTGTCGGTTCGGAAAATTTTACGCGCGGCGTTAAAAAAACCGGAATGAACAGGACCATTAACAGAGAAAAGCTTGAATTCGGAAAGCTTGAAAAAGAAATTAACGCCAAAGGGCATATCAGACAAATAATATACGACAAATATTCCGAGCTTCTGAAAATCAGAGCGCGAGAAAAAGCCTTTAATCCGTACGCTCCGCAGAAAGTGATTGATTTCGGAAAAAGTTTTTTCGCGGTTTTAAGAGGCGATGGGGAAAACAAAATTCTTTGCATTGTGAATCTTTCGGCAAAGCCTCAGCGGCTTAAAGGGAGTATTCAAAGCCATATCGGAAGCCGCGGAGCAAAAGACCTTGTTTCAGGCCGGATAATTGCGGAGAAAAATCCGGTTCTGGGGCCGTTTGAAATATTGTGGCTGAAGAAAAGCGCGGTCTGCTCCCGTCCATCGGCTTGCGGTAAAAGAAAAACGCGGAATTTGGAAGCATGCGGAATAAAGACCGCGTAACTGCGCGGGATGCGATTTTTTGCGTTACTTTGTAAAAGAAGCCATATCGCATTGGAAGCTATGTTAACGATCAAATTTTAGCAATTAATAAGGATTTAAAGAGGAGTATATGGCGGTTGTATTT
>DAOWGR010000127.1 GCA_030637365.1 Elusimicrobiota bacterium | reverse complement strand
GAGATACCAGTCCGGATTTTATCGGAAAAAATTATGACTATAATGAGCTGAATCTCACCGTGCCTTTGGACCTTCTGATAACCGGAAAATGGTCCGTATCGGGAGCCTTGAGCCTGGTTAGAAGAAATTATACCGATAGGCCGGCAAGAAATGCCGATAATGATTATACATCTTCCACGCAGAGCAATACGCTTACCACTTTAACCGGAGGAATCAGAAAAAAGATGAATGATATTGCCACGGTTAGAATAAGCTATTCCTTGATTATTGCTTCATCAAATAATAAATTTGAGAAATACCTGCCGTATAATTATACGGGTAATTCATTGGGCGTGGCTTACCAGCTTTCCTATTAACGGCAGATAGAGGTAAGAAGCAAGAAGTCAGAGGCAAGATTTATAAGGATATTTCCTAATTTTAGTTGTCATCTCGCCGCCCGGCTGGTTTTACGCGAATAACTCCACAAATGCATAACGCAATGAACGCATTCTCTTATATTTGATATAATAAACAGTTCAATTATATGTCTGTGAGGATAAAATGTATCTGAAATCTATTGAATTGCAAGGATTTAAATCTTTTTCCAATAAAATGAAGTTTCCTTTTAAACCGGGAATAACCTGTATTATCGGCCCAAATGGCTGCGGCAAGTCAAATGTCGTGGACTCCATAAGATGGTGCATAGGCGAAATGTCTTGGAAATCGCTCAGATTGCCTTCAATGATGGATGTGATATTTACCGGAACGGTTAAAAGGCCGGCTTTGAGCATGGCTGAAGTCAATATGACTTTTGATAATGAAGAGCGAAAACTGCCTCTTGATTTTAAAGAAATCACCGTTACCAGAAAAATATATCGTTCGGACGAGTCGGAATATTTTATAAACAGAGTGCAATGCAGGCTGAAAGACATAAGAGAAATGTTTTTGGACACCGGTATCGGCAGCGAAGGTTACGCGATAATAGATCAGGGCGAGGTTGAAGCGGTTCTCGCGGCGACTCCCGAGCAAAGGCGCGAGATGTTTGAAGAAGCGTCCGGCGTATCCAAATATAAATCCAAGCGGGAAGAAGCCATAAGAAAACTGGATAAAGTGGACCTTGATTTGGGGCGTTTGGCGGATTCCATGACGCTTATAAACGATCAATTGAAAAAGCTCAGCAATGACGCTAAAAAAGCGCGGCTTCAGCAAAAATATAAGGAAGAGCTTAAATCGGCCGAGATAGCCATGTTTTCAAGCGGCATCAAAGAATATAGAAAGAGTATCGCCTTGGCAAATGAAAAGTTGAAACCCATTAATGAAGAAATCGAAGAGATATCTTTAAATATTACCGCGCTTGACGGAGAAGCATCGGCCTTAAATCTCGGTCTTACCGAAAAATCCGAAGATGAAAGGGCTTTAAGGGAAGATATCGCCGCCGTGAAAAGCAATAAAGTAGCCATTGAGGGGAAAATTATCGGCAGTGAAAACATGATAGAGCAAATCAAGAAACAGTTGAGCGATTTGTTCGTTTCTGAAGATAAAAACAAGGAAAAACTTGAAGGCATAAATCCTCAATTGAAATCATTGGGCGAAAGGCTTAATCAAGCCAAGGAAAGTTTTTCCGCGCTTAAAAGCGAATTTGAAATTATTGTGAACAGAGAAAAAGATTTGGGCGTTGAAATAGTTAATATCTCCGGTGAAATTTCAAAAAGGGAAAGTTCTCTTATAGAGGTGTATCAGCAGAGAAATAACGCTTCCGCTGAAATGGCAAAAATAGAATCCAATATAGCGCATTTAAAAGAGGATATTCTTTCGGCTGATAAGGATTTGGAAAAGCTTAATTTAAAAAAGAACGAATTGGAAAAAAACGCGGCTGAAATTAAAGAAAGGATTTTAAGCGCGAAACATGTTCATAATGAAAAGCGGTCCTCTTTGCTTAATATGGAAGCCGATAAAAATAATTTGGAAGAAAAAATAAAACAAATTGAATCAAGGTTGGTCCGAGTAAAAACCGATAAAGCCGTAAACGAGAATCGTCTTGAAACTATTCTTAAGCAAGGTGAAAAAGACAGCTATTGGGTGGGAATAAATCATGTTTTAAACGCCGACTTGCAGGGAATAAAGGGAACTTTAAGGCATATCATAACCGTGAGAAAGGAAGATATGGTTGTGGTGGAAGAGGCTTTTGGCGAATTTATTGATTCCATAGTATGCGATACTTTGGAAAATGCTCAAGAAGCCATAAAATATCTTAAGCATATAGGCAAAGGCAGATGCAGATTTATCGTGCTTGACAGGCTTTCAATTCCGGAAGTTTCCGATTGGGATGTTCCCAACGCCGTAAAAATAATGGATAAGATAACTTGCCCCGGTGAATATCAGCCGATGATTTCTCGCCTCTTGAAAAATATTTATGTTTTGGACGGTTCCGTTTTAAGTTCTTTTTGGATTGCGGGCGGTATCGGCGAGATAGATTCAAATCAGCCGTACTGGGAAGAAGAGGGCGCGCTTAAAGACAAGATTAAAGCTCTTGGCGATGAAGAGTTAAAACTCGCTGGCGAAAGAGAAGAGTTTGAAAAAAATATTGTTGAGCTTAACGGTTCAATCGATATGGCGGAAAAAGATGTCGGCTTAAGACAAATAGAACTTGAAAAGATGAAAAGCGAAACTGCTCAAGCGGAAAAAGAATATTCGGTAAATTCCGAAAATATAATTTTCATGGAAACCGAAATAAATAAATTTCAAGAGAGTACAAAAGCGCAAGAGGAAAGTCTTGTGATTTTTACGGGTAAAGCGGATGAATTGCTTAAGTCGGAGGAAGCTTTTAAAAACGAACTTTCAGCGCGAACGCTGAAAAAGGAAGGTTTGCAAGCGGATTTTTCCAAATTAAAAGAGGAGATAGGGGCAAAACGCAGCACGGTTTCCAACCATGAAGACAATGTCGCCAATCTTGAAAATGAAATAGGGAGAACCGAAGATTTTAGAAAGCATCTTATAAGCGAAAAAGAAAGTTTTACGGCAAAAAAGGAAGAATTGCGCCAAGATATAGAAAATTTAAAGCAGGAGATTGAAAATTCCAAGAAAAGCCTTGCCGAGGTAATGAATGAATTCGCGAAAAAAGAAGTGACGGAAAGCCAAGTCTCAACTGAAATTACCGATTTAAGAAACAAATATGACGGCATAAGCAGCCAAATTAAAAATGCCAAAGAAGTTTACTCGGACCTTGAAAAAAAGAGCCATGAAATTGAATTGTCCATAAGCGGCGATAGCGCCAGAATGGATGATCTCGGACGCAGGCTTATTGATGATTGGAATATCAGTGAAGAAGAAGCGGCTGAAAAATACGGAAATATTGAAATTGACGCCGAGAGGGCGCAGTTTCTCAAGAAACGGCTTGAAAATATGGGGCCGGTAAATATGACCGCGCCGCAGGAGCATGAAGCTTTAATAACCCGATATAATTTTATGAATTCGCAGGTGGAAGATCTTAATGTGGCCAAAAATGATTTGAAATCGGCTATTTCAAAGATTAATGAGACGACTCGGGAAAATTTTAAAAATACATTTGATAAGGTGAAGATTCATTTTAGCCAAATTTACGGCATGCTTTTCAGCGGCGGAGAAGCGAATCTGATGCTGACCATGCCGGATAATCTTCTTGAAACCGGAGTTGAAATAATGGCCAATCCTCCGGGCAAAAAACCCATAAGCATTTCTCAGCTTTCGGGAGGAGAAAAAGCGCTTACGGCATTGGCGTTGCTTTTCAGCTTTTTTTGCGTTAATCCTTCGCCATTTTGCGTGATGGACGAGGCGGACGCGGCGCTTGATGACGCCAATGTGGAAAGATTTGTGCGCCTTATAAAAGAGTTTTCCAAGGCCACGCAATTTATTATAATTACTCACAATAAAAAGACCATGGAAGCCGCCGATATCCTTTATGGCGTCACTATGGAAGAACCGGGTATTTCAAAGCTCATTTCGGTTGATCTCAAAAAGGCTTCGTCTTTTGTTGATTCTTCCACCGAACCCGCGCCTGCCGGAGTAAAATAGCGCTCTTACGCCACAAGGCTTTCTCCTTCGCCAGGGTTTCGGAAGGACAAGCCGGAGGGCAAAAAGCGGCAGTTGGCAGAAAGCAGCGACAGAACAACAGAAACAAAAAAGGCTCTCCCGAATCGGAAATTTGCGGAAGCAAATTTCTTATTCGGGAGTGAATTGGGTAATTTATGCTTTACGGAGTTTTTTCCGATATTCATTCCAATTTTCAAGCGTTTGAAAAGATGCTGGAATTTTTTAAACAAAACAATATTGAAAATTTTATATGTTGCGGCGATATTGTCGGTTATGGCCCTCAGCCCGCCAAATGTTTGGATGCCGTTATGAGGCTTAAAAATCTAAGCATTGTTTCCGGCAATCATGATGCCGTCGTTTGCGGAAAGATTGACGCTAAATGGTTTAATCCTGCGGCTCTCATGGCGATAAAAATAGTGAATGAGGAAATAAGCGGGGCCATGTTGGGTTTTTTGGCAAATACTCCCGCGTTTGTTGAAAATGAAGAGTTTTCGCTTGTTCACGGCTCTCCCAGAAAGCATTTTATGGAATATATTATAACTGAAGAGCAGTTTGCGAATAATTTGAAGTTTTGGAAAGGTTCGGTGTGTTTTATCGGCCATAGTCATTTGCCCATGTGTTTTAAATATTCCGGCGGCGAAGTTTTAAAAGAATCCATTGAGCATGGAAATAAAATTATAATGGATAAATCCTCCAGGTATATTTTTAATTCCGGTTCGGTCGGGCAGCCCCGCGACGGAAATCCTTTAGCTTCTTGCGGTATTTTTGATTCGCAAAATAAATCATTTCAAATATTTAGGCTTAAATATGATATTGAAAGAACTCAAAAATTAATGAAAGAAAAAAATATGCCGCAACCTTTAATTGACAGGTTGAGGTTTGGATTATAACAGCAGGTCAAGGTTAAGATTAAGGCCGAGAACAGCAGATTTAAAACGGCTAATACGGCAGGTCAAGGTTAGGTTTCCGCCATTACAACTTAGGCGGACCCGCCAACGCTTTAATGGCGGGAAGATTAAGGCCGAGAACGGCAGATTTAAAACGGCTAATACAGCAGGTCAAGATTAAGAATAACAAGTAATATAACAGTAGATTAAGATTTGATTTAATGACGATAAGGAGAATAATGATTAAGATTTTAATAGTGGATGATGATAAAAATTTTATAGACACTCTTAAGGACAGTTTCAAAATGAAGGATATGAATGCTGAAATTGCGGTTGCCGAATCCGCGAAAGAAGGAATCAACGCGCTTTCAAAAAATGTTCCTTCAATAATAATATTGGATGTTCAGCTTCCCGATATGCATGGAATAGAGTTCCTTAGAATTCTTAAAGAGTCAAAGAAATTTAAGGATATACCGGTAATATTCATTTCCGCCAAGTATACCGAACCGTCGGACAGGGCAGACGCCATGTTAAGCGGGGCATCATCCTTTTTTTCCAAACCCGTGGATGTGGATGTTTTGTGGACGGAAATAAAATATTTGCTTGACAGATAAAGAGCAAGTCTTATAAACTCGAAAGTGATGATAGAAGCAAGAGGTAAGAAGTAAAAAAGAGATTAAGTGATTTAAGAAATACCATTTAAATATTGTTGTTCTTGACCTTAGTCTTCCCGCCATTAAAGCGTTGGCGGGTCCGCCTAAGTTGTAATGGCGGAAACCTGCAGTATATTAAGGAGAAATTAAAATGGCCAATGAAATAGAATTAATCGATGCTAAATTTGAAGAAGAGGTTTTAAAAAGCCAAATTCCCGTATTGGTGGATTTTTGGGCGCCTTGGTGCGGTCCGTGCAAAATGTTAACTCCGGTAATAGCCCAGTTGGCCGATGAATACGCCGGCAAAGTTAAAGTATGCAAATTAGATACCGATGAAAATCCGGATTCGGCCGCTCAATATAAAATTTCAGCCATACCGAGCGTATTATTTTTTAAAGATGGCGCGCAGGTTAATGAATTGGTCGGAATGCAGTCTAAAGAGGAAATTAAGAAAATTTTGGACGAATTGCTTTAATATCAAGGAAGCAGAAAAAGCGTAAAAGTGGATAGTGGACTGCGCTATCGCGCCTGCTTCTCCGATGTCGTAGCGGAGGGGGCGGGACGTCCGATATTAATGATAAAGTGGCAAAAAGTTTTACTGACCACTAATCACTTATCACTATAATGCCACCCAAAACCGTTTTCATTATTGACGCGCACGCTTATCTTCATAAGAGCTATCACGCCATTAAAAATCTTTCCAATTCTGCGGGAGAGGAAGTCGGCGCTTTATACGGTTTTTATAAGATGTTGTCTTCTTTGATGAAGAAAAAAAAACCCGATTATATGGTTGTTTGCTTTGATTCTCCGGGGAAAACTTTTAGAAATGAAATTTTTTCCGAATATAAGGCCAATAGAAAAGAAACCGATCCTGCGCTTAAAAATCAATTGAATATTGCCAGAGATTTAACCAGAGCCTTGGGGCTTAAACCGCTTTATCTTTCGGGTTATGAAGCCGATGATATAATTTCAACGGCGGCGCGAGAATTTTCCGAAAAAAATATTGAAATTATAATTGTTTCGGGCGATAAAGATATAGCTCAGCTTGTCGGCAAAAACATAAAGCTGTGGGACGCGCAAAATCCCTCGTATACCGATGAAGAAGGCGTATTTAAAAAATTCAGCGTAAAGCCGGATGGAATTTTGGATTATTTATCGCTTATCGGGGATTCTTCCGATAATATTCCCGGCGCGAAAGGGATAGGCCCCAAAGGCGCTTTAAAACTTTTTGGCCGCTATGGCGGTCTTGATGAAATAATGGCCGCGGCTCGTGATAATCAAAATTCAAGCGATAAATCAGCCTGCCCCAAACAGGCCGCCATAAATAAATTGCTTGATAAAGTCACGGCCTCTATTGATAATATTATTCTTTCAAAAAAACTTATAAGGTTAAATGATAAAGCGCCCATTGAAATACAAATAGAGGATTTTATTCCCAAATCTCCGGAAAGGGAAATGCTGGAAAAGATGGCCGCGCGTTTGGAATTTAAAGATTTAACGGCAAAAGCCGCCTCTTTAAGCGCTGCGCCGGGTTTATTTGATTCCATTAACGGCGGCGCGGCGGATGATATTGATATGCCTGAGTTTTGCGCGCTCAATGAAGTTTTAAATTCATTAAACAAAGCGGTTCTTTTTGCCGAAGAAGGATATATTGCCGTCGGCGGCGGCGGAAAAGCTTTTATTAAGGCGGCCGAAGAATTATCCAAAGATGAAAAAAAAGAGATTATAAAGGTATTGGCTGATGAGAAAATATTTAAGGCTTGTTATAATCTTAAAAAAGTCATGCATATAAGCGGATTTCTTTATCCAAGCGATATGCCGCGTAATTTTTCAGACGCGCTTATCGCTTATCATTTGCTTAATCCGTCGGATAAAAAGTCCAATATAGCGGATATTTTGCAATCCGGATATGAGAGTGAGGATATTGCCGCGCGCTTGGGCGTTCTTTTAAAACCGCTTGGCGAGCTTGATGAAAAATTGAACATTGAAATTAAAGAAAAGGCTTTGGACTCTTTATATAAGGAACTTGAGCTGCCGCTTATAGGCATAATATATTCCATGGAAAAGTTTGGCATCAGGATGGATAAGCCTTTTCTTGAAAATTTTTCCGAAGAGCTTGAATTTAAAATTAAAAAACTTCAAACTGAAATATTTGATTTGTCTTCTCAGGAAATTAATCTGAATTCTCCAAAGCAGCTTTCAGAATTGATTTATGAAAAGCTTAATGTTCAATTGGATGAAAAAGACAAGAAAATTTATAAGATGAAAACCGGTTATTCCACGGCGGAAGAGGCTCTTTTATCAATTAAAGATAAGCATCCCGTGATAGCCAAGATTTTAAAGTACAGGGAATTAAGCAAGCTTAAATCCTCTTTTGTCGATAATCTTCTGAAGATAATAGCTGAAGATTCGCGCGCGCATACCACCTATGAACAGGACGGAACCGCTACGGGAAGATTTTCAAGTTCAAAACCGAATTTGCAGAATATTCCGATTAGAAGCGAATATGGCGCGAAAATAAGAAAAGCTTTTATCGCGAAAGAGGGTTATTGTCTTATTGCCGCCGACTATTCTCAGATTGATTTGCGCGTTCTCGCGCATTTAAGCGGCGATGAAAATTTAATAGCGTCCTTTTTAAAAAATGAGGATATTCATAAAAGGACGGCTGCTGAGGTTTTTAAAGTTGAAGAAAATAAAGTGACGGTAGAGATGAGACGGCTCGCTAAAGCCATAAATTTCGGCATTGTTTACGGCCAAACGGCTTTTGGCCTGGCGCGGCAGCTTAATATCAAAGGCGATGAAGCGCAAAAATATATAGATCATTATTTTGAACTTTATAAAGGGGTTAAGACTTGGATAGATTCCACTATCGCTTTCGCGAAAGAAAAAGGCTATGTCGCGACTTTGACCGGCCGCAGAAGAAGCGTGCCCGATATTGATTCAAAAAATAACGGTCTTAAGAATTTTGCTCAGAGGATAGCCGTTAATACTCCCGTTCAGGGCGGTTCCGCCGATATTATAAAGAAAGCGATGATAAATGTTTTCTTGAAAATTGAAAATTTAAAATTGGACGCGAGAATGCTTATGCAGGTGCATGACGAACTTATTTTTGAGGTAAAAGATAATATTAAAATGGAAGTTTCAAAAATCATCGTTTATGAAATGGAGAACGCTTTTAAATTAAAAGTGCCTATGAAAGTTGAATTAAAATCCGGAAAAAATTGGGCCGAGATGGAAAAAATTTAATTATGATTTTTCAACTGTTTATATACCAGGTGTGTCTAATAATGCGCAAAGAAATGTGGGGTGACCCTACCACCCGCTTATTGTCTGAAAGACAATTACAAAGAAACATCTGCCCGCTTATAGCGGGCAAGCGGGTGGTAGGGTGAGAAATATAACCCCCTTTCTTTTTGGTTCTTTGCCGAAAGCCACCAAAATTCTTATTTTTATATGCGGCGGAGTTTTTATTCTTGAATTTTTCCTAAAGAATTATCTGGTATATTATTTTGGGCTTACGCCCGTTAAAGTTATAGAGAGTTTCTGGATTTGGCAAATTGTAACTTATATTTTTCTGCACGGCGGTTTTTGGCATTTATTCTTCAATGTTTTAATGCTGTGGATTTTTGGGAGAATTATTGAATCAGCGCTTGGAACAAAAGAATTTTTATTCTATTTTTTTATATGCGGCATAGGCGCCGGCATAATCAGCATTGTTTTTTCATTCGGCTCGGCCCGGCCCATTATAGGAGCATCCGGCTCCATATACGGATTATTGGCGGCTTTTGCCATTCTTTATCCCAGGCAAATCGTATATTTATATTTTCTTTTGCCGGTTAAAGCGTGGCAGATGGTGGCTATTTTGGTTGTTATGGAATTGGCCATGAGTTTTTCCACAACAAATTCCAATATAGCCAATGTCGCTCATCTTGGCGGCATGTTTATAGGTTATCTTTACTTCAAGGCTATGCCGGGTGCCGTAACAGGGGGCTATGCCCAACTGACGGCTAAATTTGGCCGCCTGTTTAATAAGAATGATAAGGTTGATGATTCGACTGAGATAGATAAAATATTGGAGAAGATTTCAAAAAAGGGATTGTCTTCTTTAAGCGCCAAAGAAAAAGAAATTCTTGATAAATTTTCGGGGCATAGCTAAAAACAGGGTGTAGGGGGACAGGGTAGAGGGTGTAGGAAACAGCAAAAATAATAAGCGCGAAAGCGCTTAAGAGCGACAGTTGCAAGTGACACGCGGTAGGCAGCGTGTAGTTATAGCGTAACCCGCGATTAGAAATTGGATTATGAAAAAAGCCGAGATTGAAAAACGCTTTAAAAAAATAAGAAAGAAAAAATTGATTGTCGGGCTTACCGGACAGATAGGTTGCGGCAAGTCAACAGCCTTGGAATATTTGGCTTTGAAAGGGATATTTACCGTTTCTACCGATAGTTTGGCCGGGAAAATATTGACTTTTAAAGAATGTTATAGTAAAATTATTGATAGGTTCGGTAAGAGAGTCCTTAATAAAGACGGGACATTAAGCAAATATCTTTTATCGGAAGTAATCTTCACTGATGAAACCCAAAGGAAATGGTTAGAAGGCCTACTACATCCTCTAATAATTGAAAATATAATAGTTTTAATAGAAAATT
>DAOWGR010000180.1 GCA_030637365.1 Elusimicrobiota bacterium | reverse complement strand
TTTCTTAATTTCCAACCTGAGTTTTTTATTTCCTCTGTCATAAATTTTCCTTTACAAGAGATTTGAGTGTTTCTTTAAGGCTCAATTCCGCCATACATGTTCTTGTGCAGCGGCCGCAGCCTGTACAAAAAAACTTGTCGTATTTATCCACAGGAAATTTAAATTTCCTATTGTATCTGTGTTTTTGCCTATCGCCTCTTATTTCTCTGAAATTTTCCCCTCCGGCGACTAAGGCGAAAGTTTCAAATTGGCAAGAATCCCATTCTCTGGTTCTATAGCCCGTTTTAAGATCCAAGTTAAGAGTATCCGACATATCAAAGCAATAGCAAGTCGGGCATACATTGGTGCAATTGCCGCAAGACAAACATTTTTCGCCAAGATCGCCCCATACCTTGCTTTCAGCGCCCTTATCAAAAATTCCGGGAAGGTCCTTTAATTGGGCTCCAACTTCGTTTTTAAATATTGCCTTCTTATTTTCTCTTAATTTATCAAGCGCGGCCGTATTTTCAGAAGAAGCTTCCGGCATAAAATCCAAACCTTTGACAAATTTTTCTCCATTAGCGGTTCCCGCGTGAACAAAAAATTCTTCGCCCAAATCCGTTAAAAAAAGATCATAGCCGCCATCAGGCAAATGAGTGCCCATTAAAGCGCAAGTCGCGTACTCGTCGCAATATTTATTACATTCAAGCCCTATAAGAAAAGTTTTCTCTTTTCTTGCCATATAATTGGCATCCGCCGGCTCCTCGGAAAAAACCTCATTTAAACGCTGTATTCCGGCCAAGTCACAAGTATGAACGCCAAATACGGCCAGCGGCTGGGCATCGGTAACGGCAGTGTCCTTGGGCATATCGCCGCTCACATCAAACTCAAGAACTTTTTCACGCGGAGGCATAAAATATTTTTTTGGCGGCAAGATAGTCGGAATATAATCAAGAACCATTTCATCCGCCGATAAAATTTCATCAAAAACAAAATTGTTTCCGCCTTTTGACACCGGCGCGACAACTTTCATTTTTTCCGATAATTTTTTAATAAAAATATTCAGGTCCTTTTTCTTTAATATGAATTGTTTCATTCTTTTAAACCTCGTATGCTCAAAATTTTATTTAAAACTATTATAACTAAATCTTTCGCAAGCTTCACAATCCATAATATTGAGTGAAATATATCATCATAAGAAAAACTTATAACGACTTATCGCGCTATTCTAAAAACACCCCGTTAAACAAAACACAAAACGCCATTTACGCCTAAATCTGACTATTAGCAAAATTTATAATCAAACATCTTCAGCTCTTTACGCTAAAGCCTGTTCCAAACTCAAATTTGATTAAAGAGCCAAATAACTTATAAAATGGAAGAAAGACGCAAAAAACGCACAGGACTACGTGAAACATCAAAAAAAGCGCAAAAAAATGACCGAAAAAATCACCAATATTGTATTCATGAGACACGGAGAAGCTCTTTCCAAACATGAAAGCGGAGTTTCTTATGACTCGGAAAGAACACTGTCTCCCCTCGGACAAAAAAACGCCTTTACTTCCGCTGAAAAGCTTAAATCCTTAAATTTTCAGCCCGATTCAATAATATCAAGCCCATTTGTAAGAGCCGTTCAAACAGCGGAGATTATCTCAGATGTTTTTAATAAACCGGAGATACAAATTCTTTCGGAACTTGCCGCTCCAAACTCAATTACGACTCTCATAAAAATATTATTTAAAAAAGAAAACAAAGGGAACTCTTTTATAGCGATAGGACATATTCCGATTATGAACTTATTAACCGAACTTATCATTCCCAATCGCGCCTTTAACTTTAATCCGGCGGGATTCGCGTATATGATGATAAACACAAAGGATTTTCTTGAAAATTCCGCGCATCACGGCAAACTTATAAAATTCTATAACCGTTAAGGAATAATTAATGACCGTAGTACAATCAATAATACTCGGTATTGTCCAAGGTATAGGAGAATTTCTCCCCATATCCAGTTCCGCGCATTTGGTTATTCTCCCCTTTTTATTCGGTTGGGATTATCAAGGGTTAAGCTATGATGTAATGCTGCATATGGGAACATTGCTCGCGATTGTTCTTTACTTTTACAAAGAATGGATTATCTTTATAAAGAAAGGACTGACCGAGCCAAAAAGCAAAGATGGAAAATTCTTTTGGCTTTTGGTTATAGCAACCTTTCCCGCGGGAATCGCGGGTTTATTATTAAAAGATTTGGCCGCGACCACATTTAGAGATCCTCTATGGATAGCCTTTAATTTAGCTTTTTTTGCCATAGTTCTTTACATAGCGGATAGAAAATCTTCCAGAAAGAAAATTTTTTATGACTTAAATCTAAAAGGCGCTTTGCTGATAGGATTTTTTCAAGCCTTGGCTTTAATGCCGGGAACTTCAAGGTCCGGCATAACAATAACGGCCGCGCTTTTATTGGGCTTTAAAAGAGAGGATGCCGCGAAAATATCGTTTTTTCTGGCAATGCCGATAATATTTGGAGCCGGGCTTATTGAAATCCGCCACTTCTCAATGACAGATATAAACACAGCTTTTATTGCAGGCCTTCTTGTATCGTTTGTCGCAGGCTGGTT
>DAOWGR010000056.1 GCA_030637365.1 Elusimicrobiota bacterium | reverse complement strand
CTTCGCGATTTTTTTTATCCTCGGCGCTTGCTTTATCCACTTTTTCAAGAAGAACAATAATATCAGTCTCAAGAATGTCTTTTTCTTTTTTATCTCTTTCTATTTCCGTTAAAAGAGCTTTAAAAGCGTTGTTTTCTTTTACAAGATTAAGCTCTCTTTGATGTTTCTTTATATCTTCTTCTTTTTGCGCCATTGAAATTTCTTTATCTTTTTTTTCAACTTGAATTTGAGAAAGAATATTTTTAGATTCTTCCATAACGCTCTTTTTTTCCTCAAACTTCTCTTTGATGATATTTATTTCCTCGGGAAAAAAATTAATTTTTTTGTTTATATCGTCCATAGCGGAGTCTTTTTCTTGGAGTTTTACCAATAATTTGATCTCCATAGTATGGATTCCTGACATAATCTATCTCCCACCCGTCCCATGCCTGCGCCACAGGCACGCATTGCTTAATTGCCTAATCCTTTATTCCCACATGAGCCATAATGTTCTTAAGTATCTGCTTTGTGGCTTTTGAACGATTTAATGTGTAAAAATGAATTCCATTTGCCCCATTTTCCAGCAACTGAAAAGACTGAGCGGTGGCATAATCTATGCTGAATTTCATGAGAGATTCTTTATCTTTTGAATATTTTTCAATATTTCCGGCCAAATCCTCCGGTATCGCCACTCCCATCATTTCAGTGAAATTTGAAAGCTGTTTATAGCTTGTTACAGGCATTATCCCCGGAATTATGGGGATATTCACATGCATTTGAGCGCATTTATCCATAAAATTAAAATAAGATTTATTATCAAAAAAAAGCTGAGTTATTGCAAAGTCCGCTCCCGCGTCAATTTTCTTTTTCAGATTTAAAATATCATCTTTGAGAGTTGAAGCTTGGGGATGCTTTTCGGGATACGCCGCAACTCCTATGGCAAAATCACCCATAGCTCTTAAATCTTCCACCAATTCATTGGCATAAACATAATCTTTCTTTATTTCAATTGTTTCTTTATCCGGGATATCACCCCTTAAAGCCAACACATTATCTATGCCTATTTCTTTTAAATTGGAAACAATTTCTTTTATCTCTTTTTTTGTGTGAGACACGCAAGTAAGATGAACCATAATCTCAAAACCGGTTTTTTCCTTTAACGCTTTTGATAAACCGACGGTTCTATACGGAACCGTTCCCGTGGAAGAATTGGTAATGGAAACAAAGTCGGGTTTAAGTTCCTTCAATTCTTTTATGGTTGACTGAAGTCTAATCGCGTCATTTTCGGTTTTAGGGGGATAAAACTCAAATGAAAATATTTTTCTTTTATCTTTTAATCTTTCCGTTATTTTCATAATAAAACCGAATAATATACAACTACGATGATATGTAAACACGGTAATATGGAAGATAAATCAATAAGGAAACTCATTTTTTCTTATCACCGTATCAACATATTCCCGTATCTACGCTGTTTTCCAATCTTCTTACTTCGGCACTCCCATTCTTGAAAACGGCCAATAAATAAACCAAGCTCGGCCTTTAATTAAATGTTCCGGCACCGGCCCCCAATATCTTGAATCGCATGAACGATCGCGATTATCTCCCAAAACAAGATAATGCCCCATTGGAACCTTCACAGGACCGAAATTATCTCTCACATATTCCGCAAATATTTTGCCGAGCTCTCTCTTTTCCCAATACTCCTGATAATCTTTATCGGCAATTTTATCGGAAAACACGGGATACCTGTTAAAGCCGTCCACATACTGCGCGTAATCCTCGTCAATACGCTCATCATTTATATAAACAACTCCTTTCTTGACTTGGACCTTGTCGCCAGGAAGACCGATAACTCTTTTTATGAAATCTTTTCCGTATTGCGAGCCGCCGCATTGAAATTCATCGGGATCGGAAGATGGAAACTGAAACACGATTATTTCTCCGCGACGAATTTCACGAAAATTAAAAATCTTCTTTTTTGTATAAGGAATTCTAATGCCGTAGATAAACTTGTTTACAAATAAATGGTCATCCACTAAAAATGTGCTTTTCATGGAACCTGACGGGATTTTAAAAGCTTGAACGAATAAATACATGACAATAGAGGCCAAAATTACCGCTGAGAAAACGGTCTCAGACCATTCCATATCGCTTTTTATAAGTTTATTGGCGGTCTTGGCATCAATATTTTTTTTCCCACTCCGCCAGAAAACCCATAAACCGGCGAGAACAGCCGCTATCACGCCGTAAATAATCTGCTTTTTTGAAAATAAAACAGCGGTCACAACTTCGCCTTGCCTGCTGCCTAAACTTACGGCAAGCATTACGGCGCCGGCAAAAAAGATAATGCCGAAAAATATTGAATGCCAAATTTTCGTAAACTTTTCAGACTTGAATTTTTTCTTATCTTTAAAATAATGCGACAAAAACAAATGGCTTCCCACAATCATGCCTATCCAAAAAAGTTTTTCTTCCATTTATATCTCCCTACAAAGTGTTTTTTCTATTCTGCTGCCGAGCTGTTTAGCTATATTTATTGATTTATTTTTAAAAGCGATAAAAAAGCTTCTTGCGGAATTTCCACATTTCCAAGAACCTTCATTCTTTTCTTGCCTTCTTTTTGTTTCTGAAGAAGCTTTCGTTTCCGCGTAATATCTCCGCCATAACATTTGGCTATAACATCTTTTCTCATCGCGGGAATTGTCTCTCTCGCTATTATTTTCCCGCCGACTCTCGCCTGAATGGCGACTTCAAACATCTGCCTGCTGATAACTTCTTTTAATTTTTCGCAAATTTGTCTTGAATTGGTTTGAGCTTTTGATTTATGAACTATAAAACTGAGCGCGTCCACAACTTCGCCATGAAGCAATATTTCTATTCTTGACATATCCGAAGACGCATATCCATGAAACTCATAGTCAAAAGAAGCGTAACCTTTTGAAACGGACTTAAGCTTATCATAAAAATCAATTATTATCTCGCTAAGCGGCAAAAGATATTCTATGACAAGTTTTGTGGACGATATATATTCAATTTTAATATGCTCGCCGCGCTTTTCTTTAAGAAGATTTAAAACCCCTTCCATATATCTTAAAGGACTTAATATGGACGCTTTCACAAAAGGCTCTTGAATATCCGCTATATCGCCATACGCAGGAAATTCCGCCGGATTTGAAATTTCAACATATTTACTTTCCCCATGTCGCGTGTCTTTGGCCTTAACTCGGTAAACAACATTCGGATTGGTGGCTATAAGCGCTAAATTGAATTCTCGCTCAAGCCGCTCTCTGACAATGTCCATATGCAATAAGCCCATAAATCCCAATCTAAATCCAAACCCCAACGCTCTTGACGACTCTCCTTGATATGAAAAAGCGGAATCGGTAAGATTAAGTTTTTCTATAGCGGTTTTAAGCAGTGTGTAATCGGAACTGTTTATGGGAAAAAAACCCGCGAATACCACCGGATGAATATCCTCATAACCTTCAAACGGAATTATTGATTTGCCTTTTTCAAAAACGGTGTCTCCCATTTTAATTTCATGTATATCCTTAATTCCCGTTACAATATATCCCACTTCTCCCGCTTCAAGACCTTTGGATTTAATAAGTTTCGGAATAAGATATCCGACCTCTTCAACTTTATAAGCGGCTTTGGACGAATATAAAGAAACATTCATCTTAGCCTTTATCTTTCCGTCTATGATTTTGACAAAAATTATAACGCCTCTGTAAGAATCATAATAAGAATCAAAAATCAAAGCTCGCAAAAGATTGTCCGAAGAGCCTTTGGGGTGAGGAATTTCTTCAATTATTCTTTCAAGTATTTCATGGGCGCCGCTTCCGCTTTTTGCGCTTACTCTTGTCGCGAGCGTGGGATTTTTTAAAATCTCCCAAACTTGTTCTTCGGTAGCATCGGCGTCGGCATGCTCCAAATCAATTTTATTTATAACGGGAATAACTTTAAGATTCAACTTATGCGCCAAATGAGCGTGCGCGAGCGTCTGCGCTTCAACTCCCTGAGAACCATCAACCAAAAGAAGAACGCCTTCGCAAGCGGCAAGCGCTCTTGAAACTTCGTAAGAAAAATCAACATGTCCGGGAGTGTCTATCAGATTTAAAATATATTCTTCTCCGGTCTTTTGGGACTTATACTTCATTCTTACCGCTTTGGCCTTTATGGTTATTCCCCTTTCTCTCTCAAGCTCCATTCCGTCTAAAAATTGTTCTTTCATCTGCCTTTTGGAAACGGTGTTTGTAATCTCCATAAGCCTGTCGGCCAAAGTGGATTTGCCATGGTCTATATGCGCCACTATTGAAAAATTTCTAATATTTTTTATAGTCATGTTGTTTTATCTCTGCCACACTGCCGCGCTGTTGCCTGCCGCGCCACTTTATTTCAGTGCCTCCAATACCGCTTCCTTAACTTCCTCGGATTTTCCCATTCCGAGCAAATTTTGCGACATGACAGATATTTTTTCAAAACTCGCGGAACATATCTTATGCTTCACCCTGAGATACATCTTCATAGGAACGGAAAGACTGTCAACACCAAGCCCTATTAAAATACCCATAGCCAAAGGATCGGATGCCATTTCTCCGCAAACCGAAACATGCTTGCCCTTTTTATGCGCGGCTTGAATTACGACATTTATCAATCTTAATACCGCAGGATGATAGGAATCATAGAGATCGGAAACATATGGATTCATTCTGTCAACGGCAAGAACATATTGAACCAAATCATTAGTGCCGATGGAAACAAACTCTATTTCATTCAAAAAAGAATCTATGGTAAGAGCGGCGGCGGGGGTCTCAATCATTATTCCCAATTCTGGAATTTTTTCCATAATAAAACCTTCGCTTGCCAATTCATTTTTAACAACAGAACAAATTTCCTTAACAAACTGAATTTCATTGAGCGATGAAACCATCGGTATCATAATCTTTATATTATTTTCGGTATTGGCTTTATAAATAGCCTTAAGCTGAGTTCTCAACATATCGGGATGCTTTATAAAAAGCCTTATCCCGCGAAGTCCCATAAACGGATTTTCCTCATTTTTAACACCTTTAATGCCAAGATCGGCAACTTTATCGCCGCCTATATCGGCTGTTCTTATTATAACGGTTTTTTTATGCATCGCTTTAGCTACAGCCGAATAAGCCGCTTTTTGTTCCTTGATATCCGGCGGGATTTTGCGATTCATATACAGAGACTCTGTTCTAAAAAGCCCCACTCCGTCTGATTTTAAATTTTTTAAATCTTTCACATTATCGGAAGAATCAACATTCACCATTAAACTTACTTTATGGCCGTCCCGGGTTATGGCGGGAATGCCCTTAAGTCGCTGAAAATACGATTCTTCTTTGTAAAGCCTTCCCTTTTCTTCTTTGTATTTTTTAATGACTTCTTCGGTGGGAGATATTATTACCACTCCCTGCTCACCGTCTATTATCAAATTATCACCCGTGTTTATCTGATGACTTATATCAGATAAGCCCACAACGGCGGGAATTCCGATGCTTTGCGCGAAAATG
Organism: Elusimicrobiota bacterium; assembly: GCA_030637365.1. GTDB lineage: Bacteria > Elusimicrobiota > Elusimicrobia > Elusimicrobiales > UBA9959 > JAKLQJ01. Next base: position 584 of record DAOWGR010000056.1, on the reverse strand, counting down.
GCGGTATGGCTTGTTTTATTGCCCAAATCCATGCAAAATCCCAAAACCCTGTGAGATTCGCGAATATGCAGAGTATCCGAAGGATAAAGATTGTGGGCGACAACTATAACATCTTCTTTAAGCTTATCCAAAGTCGTAACTTCTTTACGCACAAGATTTAAAATAATTTTCTTGCCGACATCAAATAAATCATGCTTGCGTTCATAAAAAAATTCATCTTGTATTTTGTCAAAATCGGCTCCGGCTTTATCCAGCACTTCACTAAGCGCGAATTCAGCGTTAACACCCCTTTCAATGATAAGACCCGCGACTTCTTTTGTAATAAGGGGATCTTTTAAAATAAGATGATGAACATCTATGAGCTTGGCATGCTGTTTGCCAAGCACTATTAAAATTTTATTTTTAAGCTTGTCCAGATCTTTCTTTGTTTTATCCAAAGCGTCTTTAAAACGCTTTACTTCGGCTTTAATTTTTTCCTTCGGCACGGCTTTCTGTTTAACCAGGATATTATCCTCTTTTATTATATGAGCCTTGCCTATCGCTATGCCGATACTGGCGGCTACTCCTTTCTTAATTATCATAAT